>JALSTO010000029.1 GCA_026983685.1 Aquificaceae bacterium
GGAGATAGAGAGATCAGAGACTGTCTACAAAGTGCTTTCGGAAATAGACAGCAAGTTTATGAAAGAGATTCCTATAGTTGGTATGAACACTCTTTATCCTAAGGTATTTAAACTTGGTAAGAAAGGATACATGTTCTTAAAACCCAACGATGCGGGAAGCGCCCTTTTCCCGGCGGACATACCCAGAATTTACAATAGCAACCCTACAGTAACCGCAGGTGCTCTCTCTATTATGGCTCACGCAGGTTTTAAAAAGTTTTACCTCTTCGGGGTTGATCTCGGGACGAAGGATAAAGAAAAACACCACTCAAAGCTCAGCAATTACTACTCGGAAAGCAGTGTGCTTGGGAAGAAACCCCTCTCCATGAACTACGACAGGGTGCTTAAGGGTAATTTCGGCGGAGAGGTTCTTTCAAACAACATATTCTACTTTACCAAGATATCCATAGAGAACAACATAGCTAACCTCAAGCTTGAGGTCTACAATACTTCCGATGGTGCAAAGATAGAGGGCTCCCATCCTCTCCAGCCCGAAGATATCAGCCTGCAAAAGAGAGGAGACAAAGATAAAGTTCTGAGAAAGTTTTTTACAAACTTCAAGGACACCTACAGAAGGGATGTAAATCTTGAAAAGGTGCTGAGGGAAAGTCGGGAGGACTTTGATATATACATGAACGAATTTGCTCCGAGGCTCTCTCACTCCTCGGGAGAGCTGTCCGAGGTCATCCAGCTCTTCTCCGATATGCATTTTTACTTACTTGCCCTTGCAATAAGAAGGAAGATAAAAGGCGAATACATGCTCAGGAACCTCATAGGTCCGACCATGTATCAACTCCATAAGGTAGTACTTGCCACCGCTTTTTCTACCAGAGAGGAGGAAAAAAGGAGGGAGTTTCTCGGAAAAGCCTACGGGGTTATCGGAAGGTATCTGCAGGAATCGGGCGAAGTTTTAAAAAAGCTGAGCTTCTAACCGATAAAATAACATGACTAAAAACTCCAAAAGGAGGTGTCAGCCATGGCTCTGAGAATCAACTTTAACTACGAGGCGGCAGTGACGCACACCGCCCTCAAGCAGAACGAGCGACTTATGAACAGGTCGCTTCTGAGACTCTCAACAGGTCTCAGGATACTGAACGCTGCGGACGATTCCGCAGGTCTTTTCATTGCGGACCAGCTTGCCCTTGTCTCCGCCGGTCTTGAACAGGGTAACAGGAACATCCAGACGGGTATATCCGCCCTCCAGATAGCAGAAAACTCCGCAGGACAGATTTACAACAAGCTCAAGCAGATCTATGTAAAGGCTGAGAACGCTGCAAACGACATCAACGACCCCAACGCGAGAGCGTCTCTCCAAAGAGAGATAAACAACCTCATTGATGCTATCAAGAAGATAGGAACAGACACCGAGTACAACGGTATAAAGCTCCTTGATGGAACCTTTGTTAACAAGAGCATCCATTACGGTGCAAGGAAAGATCAAGTAGTAACAGTGAACATAAGTAGCGTGCTTCCGAAGGACCTCGGTGCCTATATAGCCAAAGCACAGGGTGCCCAGTACACAGGAGGTACTCCGACCACTGCAGCAACATTCCTCTCCGCCCTCGGCACCGGACAGTCCTGGTTTGTGGAAAACGGTGAATACGTTGATGTTGCAGGTATAAGGGTTATAAGCTATGACGGGACCAACAGGTTTGTTGATGCCAAGACCCTCGCGGACAACATAAATGCGGACAAAGACCTGCAGGCGCTCGGTATAGAGGCGGTTGCCAAGAACGATAACACCGCATCCGCATCCTTCACAGGCTTTTCTAATCTTTATAGTACGAGAAGCAGTGCAACCCTTACAGCGCTCACGCTGAACTTCTACATAGGAAACACCGCGGTCTCCACCACCACAGCGAAGACTTTCAGCGTTGATATAGACAGTTCTGTTACGAGCCTTAACCAGCTCGTTGATAAGATCAACTCCGCAGCGTCCGCAGCGGGAGCCAACATAAAAGCGAAGGCTGTAAACAGCAAGCTCGTCTTAGAAACGGGAAGCGGAGAGACCATAGCTGTCCATATACAGGCTCAGGGAACTCTCAGTGGATCTACTGTTGGAAGCGTAACCGTTCATCTGGGACAGCTCTTTGAGGGTCTGGGTGATGTAGGATTTACAGCGCAGACAAAGAACAACCTCTACTACATTGATGTCGGGACTGTTGATATAGCTGGTGTGGATACCTACCAGCTCAAATACAGCGGTGTCTCCGCATCAAACGCAGGCTTTAACTTTGATGTTTCCTCTGGCAGTAATGCTACAGCGAAAAACCTCAACACGGTAAGCGTTCTCACCAACGCTCAGGCGGAGGAGTCACTTCTTATAATTAAGAAGGCTATTCAGAGGGTTGATATAGTCCGTTCCGAGATAGGTGCGGTTATGAACAACCTCCAGACCATATACGATGCCCAGAAGGTTGCAAAGGACAACACGGATCAGGCGGAGAACGTCATAAGGAACGTGGACTTTGCCAAGGAGATGATGACCTTCACCACGATGCAGATAAGGATGCAGTCGGGTGTGGCGATGCTCGCTCAAGCGAACACACTGCCCCAGCTCGTTCTCCAGCTACTGAGGTAATAATTTAGGGAGGGGAGGCTTGCCCTTCCCTCCGCTTAAAAAGGAGAACCTGCCATGAGGGTCAACGGAAAGGGTTCGGAGGTTGATTACGAAGTCATAAGGCAGGTTCAGAGGGAAGTCGGGACCAATAGGAATACCGAATCAATGATTAAAGAGATAAAGGAGAGAAGCGAGCAGTCCATACGTGAGGCTGCGCTGAACCAGGAGGAGCTTCAGAAAGTTCTTCAGGAGATAAGGAGAAAGCTTGACTATCTCAACAGGTACCTCAGGATTGATATTGACGACCAGCTTGAGATACCCGTGGTGAAGATATTTGAAAGAGACACCAACAGATTGATAAGGCAGATACCCCCCGACTACCTTCTTGAGCTTATGAAAAGGATTGACCAGATGCTCGGCGTCCTGCTGAGTGAGAGGGTTTAACTATGGCAGGAGAGTTTTATCTTTCGGGTCTTACGGGCAGCGGTTTTGATGGGGGCGCCATAGTTGACCAGATACTCCAGCTCAAATCCATCCCCATCCAAAAGCTCCAACAGGAGAAAACCCTTGTTCAGGCGAAGGCATCCTCCCTTGCAAATCTCTCTCAGAGTATAGGTGACTTCCTATCTCTCTTTGAAAGCCTTGATGTTGAGTCCCTGTTTAAAGGAAAGCAGGCGAGCGTATCAAACCCCGATATCCTTGAGGTCAGCGTGACGGAAGAGGCGCCGAACCTTGAGTTCAACGTAAACATCAATAAGCTCGCTCAGGCTGAGGTCAGGGTGTCCAACGGAGGATTTTCTGACCTTACCAGTACCTTCGCAAGTTCAGGAACTCTGACCATAACCTACGACACGGGCTCAGGAACCGAGAGCTTCAGCGTTGACTACAGCGCAGGTCAGACCCTTGAGGACCTTGTAAACAACATAAACTCAGCCCAGAGCAGGATAAGGGCTTCCGTTTACTACGACGGAACAGCTTACAGGCTCATGCTTTCTGAGTCCGATGTCTCCGCCTCAACCGTTGAGACAGACACCGCGGGAAGTGTCTATGTTATAGACGTTAGCGGGCTTCCTTCCGAGCTTGGCACGGGGCTTGACACCATCCAGAACGCTCAGAACGCGGAGATAGTGATAGGCTCAGGCTCTCCCGTAACCAGCCCCTCCAGCACCTTTGAGGATGTGATAAGCGGAGTGACGATAACAGCCAAGGACGTAGGTAGTTCATCGGTTACCATAAGCGAGAGCTACGACAAGGTTATCTCCTTTTTCAGCAACTTTGTAAAGAACTACAACGCTCTCGTGGATACGGTCAGCTCACTTACAGTTGGTGAAAAAGCCCTTTTCAAAGGAGACTACACCATAGGAAGCGTTCAGACTGGTATAGCCCAGAGGCTTGACCCCCTCATAGAGCTCGGGCTCATAGACTACAACGGAGATACCGGCAAGATATCCCTCAACAGCGACAGACTGAACGAGCTACTCAGCACGGACCCAGACAGCGTCAAGTCCCTTATAGAGGATATTAAAAGCTCCTACAGTACATACCTCCAGACTCAGAAGGACCTTTTCAGCGGTTTTGAGCAGAGCTACAACGACCAGGTCAGGAGCATTGATGATAGGATACAGGAACTTGCAACCCGTCTTGCTCAGGAGGAACAGCTCCTCAGAAGAGAGTATGCCCAGCTGGAGGCTTTTATAGCTCAGGCTAACGATATAAGGGAGAGGCTCAAGCAGTTTATGGTGACCCTCTCCGAAATGACAAAAGGAGGTAGTAAACGATGAATCCCGCAGAGGTTTATCTTCAGAACATGGTTGAAAATGCAAACCCTCTCAGGCTCGTAGTAATGCTATACGAGAAGGCTATAGCCTGCCTTGAGGATGCTATAGAGGCGGTTGAGTCCGGGCTTGATGACCTGGAGAACGTGAAGACTAAGGCTGAGTGCCTGACAAGGGCTATGGACATACTCATAGTCCTTCAGGCATCCCTTGAACACGAGAAGGGTCAGGAGATAGCAAAAAACCTTGACGAAATCTATGACGCTCTTATAAATGAAATTGTGAGAGCTAACATGAAGAACGACACCGAGCTTATGAGGGAGATTAAAAAGATTCTTGAAGAGCTAAAAGAGGCATGGGAAGAGGCGGAGAAGAAGGTGTACGGAAAAGAGGAGGCTGTGGCGAGGGCTGATGAATGATAATCTTAAGGATGTACTTCTGAAGTGCGAAGTCTATCTGGAGAAGGAAGACTTTGATAACCTCATAAAGACCCTTGAGGAAGTTCTGAATCTTGACCTTAAAAGCCTGAGTAAGGAGGATTACGAGGAGGCTCTCAGGATAATAGAGTTCCTGATTCAAAAAGCTGAGGAGAAGAAGCTTGATATAGCCCAGAAGCTGATGAACTTTCAGAAGTTCAAAGGCTACCTTAAGTAGTTACTGCCCCTCCTCAAGGAGTTCGTTCTCTATCTCAAAGTAAACGTAGTAAGCGTTCACCGGATTTACGTCAAAGAAAACAGGAACCTGAGCATAGGCAGGGTCAATCTTGAGAAGCTCTTCGTTTATGTGCTCTCTGACGTAGTCTATGTCCATTCCCTCTTCTATCATCCTCCTGATAGTGTTCCTCAAGTCCGATATGTACTTCTTTGTCCACATAACCCTGTCCCTTATCCTCTCCTTTGTGAGCATGGGATCACCGTGACCCGGTAGTAGTATGTCAGGGTCAAGCTCAAGTATCTTATCAAGGCACACGAGCCAGCTCTTTGAGTTCCCAGAGCCTAAAAAGGGAAGCCTCCCATCAAAGACTATGTCTCCACTGAAGAGAACCTTCTTTTCAGGTATCCAGAGGACTATGTCTCCCGGTGTGTGGGCTTTGCAGAAGTGCCTGACCTGAAAGGTCAGCCTTCCCATGTGGATATCAAGGTCCCTCGTGAAGGTTATGTCAGGAGGAAGCATCTGAGTCCCTTCCATGTGTTCCCTTAGTAACTTTTTCCTCGCTTCGTAGAAGTTCTGGCTTGAGGGTTGGGAGATATAGTCAAGGGCCCACTCGTGGGCTATTATCACCGAGCCCGCCTCTTTGAGGGCACCCACACCGTAGAAGTGGTCCGTGTGGTAGTGGCTCACCACCGTGAACCTTATGGGTTTGGCTGTGATACTTCTTATGGTCTCAACGAGTTCTTTACCCAGCTTGTAGGTTGTGAGGGTATCAAAGACGAGCACCCCCTCCTTTGTGACAACGAAGTAAGCGTTGGATATGAAGCCTCTGTTTTCATAACTCACCTGCTCATGGGCACCGAATACGCCGTAAACATCCTCCTTTATCTTCTTCAGCGTCTCCTTAACATGGGCGGGATAGTCCCCACCGAAGGATATACCTATCAGAATGAGTGCAAGCAGGAACCTTTTCACTCTCCCTTTACCTCAGCTATTGCGGACTTTATGTCCTTGTCCGCCTTGAGGAATAACTCCTTTGACCTCTCTGAGAGGTACTTATCAAACACCCTCAGGAGTGTTTTTACATTTATGAAGCCAACCACAACAGATCCGTCCTCCCGCTCGTAGAGGTATATCCTGCAGGGAGCCATAACGCCGAGCTGAGGCATCTCCCTGAATATCTTCTCAGCATAAGATAGGTTGCAAACGAGCATGTAGGAAAACCTCGGCTTCTCCGTTGCCACATCCACAACTCCGAGAACGTTCATATTCCTTCCGTCAAGGGCTGTTTTCAGGAGGAGCTTCACATCCTCAAAGTCCATACCTTCTATCACTTCTTCATACTGAAGGGGATGCTCGCGGATTTCCTGAGAAAAGGAAAGACCGACCATAAGCAGAAGAACCGCAATAATAGCCCTCATCTTTCGTTCTCCTCTGCAACCTCCGCTATTGCTATACGTAGCTTCTGGTAGGTATCCGCTATAACCTGCGAGTACCTGTCTCCGAGTTCCTGAGAGTAGTCTTTTATGAGGAGAAACTCCTTCATGGCTGTGATATAGACCTTCCCGTCTTTCTCATAGACCGCAACACTGCAGGGCAGGAGGACACTCATGAAAGGCACCCTTCTCAGTATTTCCCTCTTCTCCTTTATATCGCAGGCTAAGATGGTGGTGTAGTTCGGGAAGTCCTTTATACCCCTTGCGTGTATTACCTTTGACATCGGCAGGGTTCTTATGACCTTGAGCCCCTTTTCGTTAAACTTTTTGACAAGCTCATCAACGACCTGCTGGTGCTTCTTTCCCTTAGCCTCAAGGGTGAAAAAGTACATGTTCTCGGGTGTTATCAGCTGGGTTCTTACGTAAAATACGAAGGCGAGGGCGGCTATCACACCGCCCGCAAGAAAGAGTATCGCCCTCATGTTCCGAAGCACTCCTCGTAAGTTCTGTAAGGTGCATCAAGGACCTTGACGTTCGGCTTTGTCCTGACTTTGATATTTTTCTTCTTGCGAATATAGTCAATCAGTATGTTGTAAACGGGAACGGGTTTGAAGTCCGGGTGTATGGCATCGGGCGGTGGTGGAGGACCTCCGTAGACAGCCATGAGATACTCCTTGTTCTCCTTGAGAGGCTTTCCTCCTATCTTAACATTCCTTATCCTGTTGTACTGAGGACCGTTTATCTCTATCTCGTACTCAACGTTCCATAGCCTTGACATATCTCCACCCTGCTGGTAGAAGGGGTCTGGGTTGAAGACGTTGTCCGCGACGTCCTCCCACACGGTAAGGAGCTCTTTACCGGTTCTCTTCAAGACATAAACGTTGGGGTAGGTGATGGCGGTGTAGTCATACACGTGGTCCCTCGTTATCTTCTGCCCTGGCAGAACCACAGTTCCCCACCTGTATCCCGGTGAGGTAACTACGTCAAGCTCCCCTCCGTAGTAATCGTTTATAGCCTCACCCACGAGCCAGTCCCAGGTTGAGAAAAAGGTGTCCCTCTTGTAAAGCATGACCTCCGCAACGCCTATCTCCTCATCAAGTTTGTGGGTCTTAGACACCTCTCTCTTCCACTTGTCAACTATCTTCTGGGCGCCCTTGTCCGCGGGTATGAGGTTGGTTGCGACGGGATAGAGCTTGAAGTTGTAGTTCCTTATCCTTCCGTTCCTTATATCAAGGTCAAGCCTTCCTACGAACTTTCCGTGGGAGCCCGCTATCAGTATCAGGGTCTTACCTACCCTGACAGCTTTGGGTGTAACGTCGTGGGTGTGTCCTGAGATTATGACGTCTATGCCTTTCACGACCTTAGCTATCTTCTGATCAAGGGGAAAGCCGTTGTGAGTCAGGAATATGACCGCATCAACCTTGTGCTTTTCCCTGAGCTCGTCTACGAACTGCTGAAGCTGATCTTCCCTTATACCGAAGCTCCAGCCTTCTACGAACTGCCTCGGATTAGCAAGAGGTGTGAAGGGGAATGAGCTTCCTATTATTCCAAGCTTGGCTCCTCCTACTTCCTTTATTGTATAAGGTTTAAACACAAGCTCACCCCAGAGCTCATCAACTATGTTGTGGGATATGAACTCACATCCTCCCTTCTTCAGATCGTCTATGCGTTTGAGGAATGTCTCCTTTCCAAAGGTGAAGTCCCAGTGGGCAACAAAGAGGTCGTAGCCGGTGTAGTTCATCCACTCAACAACGGACTTTCCTTCCGTAAATGTCCCTATGGCTGTTGTAGTCCACGTGTCCCCTCCGTCCATGACGAGGACCTTGTCCCTGCCTCTCTCCGCTATAACGTGCTTGATAATGGTGGTTATGTGAGCAGCTCCTCCCATCTTGCCGAACTTGTGAGCAAGCTTTGGAAAGTCAATACAGCTCGTGAAGTAGGCTTCAAGGGTACCTGGAGCTATCTTATAGTACCTGAGGAAGTCCATACCCGTTATGAAGCCGGGTGTTCCCATTAGCTTCTTGGGCGCCACGAGGTTCATTGGCTCGGAGAAGTACAGAGGGTCAAGGTGTGCGTGCATATCTGTAGTGAACAGAAGGGTAACGTTTCCGACCGGCTTGAACCTCATTATGTCGTTATAGCTCATCTTTGCAAGAGCTGCCACCGGGTTGGCGCTCATGTAAGCGCCCGTAACTATGGCAAGCTCAAGGAAATCTCTTCTCGTAAGATGCATCTGCCGTCACCTCCTTCTAAAAATAAAAAAAGAAATAACACATGTGGGGATTTTATGTAGGATGAAAATCAGGGGGCGAACGCCCCCTGTGGGAATTTTACTTATTGAGCGGTGAGTTGGGGTCATGCATGTAGGCGACTATGTCCGCTATCTCCTCGGGCTTCAGGACTCCATGATATCCGAGCCTCGGCATGACCGAGCATGGGTTCTGAGCCCAGGAGTTGTATATCCTTATGTAGGTGTCTTTGGGGTCTATGCCTCTCTTTCCGTAGCCCCTGAGGGATGGTCCTATGTTACCGCAGGCTATTATCTTCGGATCTCCACAGTGGCAGGCGTAGCAGTTACCCCTCCTGCTCTTCCCACCTTTCTTAGGGTCCCCGAAGAGCTTTTCACCTCTGGCTATGTTCTTCCCAACTACACCTCCCTCGGGGAACTTTACGGTAGCAAGCATGTCCTTCTTGAAGGTTTCAATGTCTATGCCCTCGGGAACGAGCTGGGTGGGATTTGAGCAAGCCTTCTGATACTTATCCTGATTGGAAAGAGCTATCCTGAACTTCTCAGTCTTGCTCAGCTTCTTCTTCTCAGCTTTTTTGGGTGCCTCCGCCTGCTGAGCTGCTGGCTGACAGGCAACGAGCAAACCGAGTCCTACCATAGCTCCTGCTAAAAATACCTTCTTCATCTTCTCCCCTCCTTTACCTTAAGAGTCCGGGAACCTCTACGGTTGCACCGTTAGCAGCCTTCTTCATGTATAGCTCAAGGGCTATGACCCAGTCGGAGTAAGGGGGTGGCTTCTTCACCCAGTCCTTCTTCTGGTGCCACTGCTTCACGTAGAGAAGGTAAGCCTTCCAGCAGGACCTGACCCTGTCCTCCATGGTCCACATCCTGTCGGAACCAAACCTGTAGGCAGGCCAGTGGGTATAGAGCTTGTTCTTAACGGGGTCTGGGAGCCCTTGAAGCCTTATCCTCTTTCCAGCCAGAACGGTGTGACATATACCGCAGGAGAAGTCCCTTGCTCCAACCCTCATGTACCAGAGCTTCTTGCCGTATTCATAGAGCTTCTTCTCCTGAGGATCATCCAGCTGAACGTTTATCTTCATACCGTTTGAGAGCGAGGCGACGTATGTTGCGAGGGGAACCCTGTAGGGTCCGCTCCACTTGTTGAACTTCTTCTTAAACTTCTTGTCTTTGGCGTTGTAGCCCATGTACTTGGTCATGCACGCGAGTATGCGGGTATCTATGTCCGCAACCCTGTCTATGTCCTTGTAGTATCTGGGCATCTTCGCATAGGCTCCCTCAAGCTTCTTGCCGTCCTGTCCGTGACAGGTAGCACAGGACTTGCCGTTAGGTCCGGGCTTGTGGAACATCTCCCTTCCTTCGTCAATGAAGGCGTGCCCCGGATGCATACCCAACTCAAGGAGTTCCTTAAGGTGGGTGGGGAGCTGTTGCTGAGCCAAAGATACTGCCGTAAAGACCGCCCCTCCAGCCAAAACCGCTGAGACAAAAAATGCCCTCTTCTTCATGCCAACCCCTCCTTATTAACTGACGTTGATCTTGACCTCTTTGGACCACTTGCCTCCCTTGTTGTCTTCGTACTTGATAGTTAGTGTGCCGGACTCGGTAGCCTTCATCTTTACAGCAAAGTATGGGTTCTTACTCACACCGGCTCCCGTGTGAAGGGTGGTTACCTTCTTGCCGTTGAAGAGAAACTCGACCTTGGTTATGTAGTGGGCGGGAATGACCTTGCCCGTCTTCTTGTCCTTTCTGAAGCCGGTCTCCATCGGGTGGGTTATAACCATCTGGACCTTGAAGACCTGCCCCTTGCTTATCCTTCTGGGCACTCTTACTATAGCTCTTCCTATTCTTGCCATCTCTTACCTCCCTTAAAGGTTTTTATTAACCGCAACCGCCTACCGTTACCTTGACTTCTTTTGAAGCAGCGAGAAGAGAACCGTCCTTCATCTTGACAACAGCCCTGACGGGTGATGTCTTGGCGAGTTTTATCCTTGTGGCAAAGAAGACCTCGCCGTTCATCGGAGTGAACTCAACGGTAGCCACCCAGGGGTTGAAGTTTGCATCCGCAAAGATATAGAGGGCTTCAACCTGATCAACGGGTATATTTGCACTCACCTGGACGGGAACGTTTGCTCCGGATTCCGCTATGGTGGGTGCTTTGATGTGGATGAGGTTGCTCTCCTTGAGCCCGGAGAGCCCAGTACCCAGATGCTCCTTCAGGGCATCATCAATGGATATCTTTTTCGGTGCCCCGAAGGACTCCCTGACCATACCGGGAGCGACCGTAAGCGCCACCGCTCCCACTCCTGCGACCTTGAAAAGGTCCCTCCTTGTAATCATCTCTAACACCTCCTTAGATTTGATTTCTTGCAAGCTTTAAAGAGCAAGTTGAGAAAGTCATCCCTCTCCCTACTTCCGAATATCCTGTAGAGTATTTTATCACTCCGAGGGTCATAGACAACGAAGTAAGGAGTTCCAAGGACACCGAACTTTCTGTCAAGCTCCTGCGATTCGGTGACGTTAATACTCACCACTACGAACCTCTCTCTTATATAGCTGTCAACTTCGGGGTCTCCGAGGACGAACTCCTCCATCTGCAGGCAGTAAGGACAGTGCTCTCCGTAGAAGTAGATAAGGACTTCCTTTTTCTGCGCCTTTGCCAGCTCAACACCCTTTCTGAAATCCGTTACCCAGCTCTGGGAGAGGGTGATTGAGGAAAAAGCAATCAGGACAAGCACCACAAGCTTCATCATGGCAGTAAATAATTTAGAGTATTGGCTTTCCTTTAAATCTTAATTGTTTCTTATGAGCTAATAACCGCATCTAATTTAAAATAATTCTTATATAAGAAAACAATTATGGAAAGAGGGGAGTTTTCGGGAGGGAAAGACCCTCTTCAAAACCGAAGAGAAGGTTCATGTTCTGAACAGCTTGCAGGGATGCGCCCTTACCGAGGTTGTCTATTGCGGATATTATCACCGCGGTTGAGGTCCTCTCATCGTAAGAGGGGTATATTAGGCAGAGGTTGGTTCCAAGGACCCACTTGGTTTTTGGGGGCTCATCCACTATATGGACAAACTCCTCTCCCCTGTAAGTTTCTGAATAGAGTTCCCTCAGGTCTGTTGGTGGAATTTTAACGTAAAGGGTTGAGAGCATGCCCCTTGAAGCTGGAACTACAACAGGTGTGAATCTTATCTTCAGCTCCCTGCCCGTCAGCCTCCTGACCGCATCTTCCATCTCCGGCGTATGTCTGTGTTTCTCAACCGAGTAAGCAAAAAAGCTCTCCTCCATCTCGGGATAGTGAAAGTGCTGACGTGTCTTTCTCCCCGCCCCGGATACTCCCGAGAGGGCATGAACTACTATCTCCTCAAACTCTATACCTTCCTTCAGAAGGGGGTAGAGGGCTAAGAGCGTTGCGGTAGGATAGCACCCGGGGTTGGCTACGAGCATTGCTTTCTTTATCTCTTCTCTGAAGAGCTCCGGCAGACCATAGACAGCCTGAGAGAGAAGCTCGGGGTGGGTGTGGTTGAAACCATAAAACTCCTCATAGCTCTTCTTATCTCTTATCCTGTAAGCACCTGAAAGGTCAACGATCTTTTTCTCCTCTTCAAGGAGCTTTGGGACAAGCTCCATTGAAGCTTCATGGGGAAGGCAGAGGAAGGCTAAATCGTACTCTTCTTCTGGTTCTGAAACGAGAGTACGCCCACCCAGTATAGGCGAGAGGTGGGGAAGAACATCTTTAACTTTTTTCCCCGCTGATGATGATGAGACGAGGGAAGTTATCTTAACCGCCGGGTGCTGGGATAGGGCTCTGATCAGCTCCGCCCCGGTATAGCCTGTGGCTCCGTAAATACAGACCTTTAACGCTTGCTCCACCTGTACTTAGCCCTTGCACCCATCTGGGCGTACTTCTTCCTCTCCTTCTCCCTCGCGTCCCTCGTAAGTAGCCCTGCCTTCTTCAGGGACGGTCTGAGGTCGGGGTTGTGGGACAGGAGTGCCTTTGCAACACCGTACATTATAGCCTCCGCCTGCCCTGAGATCCCACCGCCCTTGACGGTTGCGTATATACCGAACTTCCCCTCGGTTCCGCTGACTTTGAAGGGGAGCATCACCTTCTGATACAGGGTCTCCCTCTGGACATACTCCTTTAGGTCGTACTCCTTTCCGGTCTCATCAACCCTGACTATGAACCTGTCGGGATGATCCTTTAGTATCCATACCCTCGCTATAGCTTCCTTCCTCCTTCCCGTTCCGTAGTGGGAGTTCTCCGGGGTTATCCTGAAGTCCTTGAGCTTGTTCATGCTCTAACCTCCAGTGGCTCCGGCTTCTGTGCCTGATGGGGATGTTCGCTTCCCCTATAGACCTTCAGCTTTTTAAGCATCCTGTGCCCGAGCCTGTTCTTGGGGAGCATCCTCTTGACCGCAAGCCTTATGACCTCTTCGGGTTTGTTCTCAAGCATCCAGCCCAGGGTCCTCTCCTTTAAACCTCCGGGGTAATTGGAATGCCTGTAGTACTTCTTCTGCTCAAGCTTTTTACCCGTAACCCTTATCTTGTCTGCGTTGATAACTATCACAAAGTCCCCGCAGTCAACGTCGGGCTGATAGTAGGGCTTATGCTTTCCTCTGAGAACCTTGGCTATCTCACTCGCAAGCCTGCCAAGGACCTTACCCTCTGCGTCCACCACGTACCACTTCCTATGAACTTCTTCAGGCTTTACCCTGTATGTCTTCATCTCACGCTCCTCTCAGGAAACCAATATTGTATTACTTTTTGCCTATATATTCAAGGGGGTTGAGAACAGAGCCGTCCTTGGACCTTATCTCAAAGTGAAGGGCGCACCTGCCAGAGCCGGGCTTAAGACCGACCTTGCCTATAACCTCTCCCTTTGAAACCCTATCTCCCCTCTCAACGAGGTTCTGCATGTTGTAGGCGTAAATGGAGAGATATCCGGGATGCTCAACTATGACCATGTTCCCGTAGGTTGTAAGGTCATCCCCGCTGTATATCACCCTTCCTCCCTCAACCGCCCTGACCTTATCCCCGCAGGATGTGTATATATCAACACCCCTGCTCGCCTTCTCTACCTTCCCATCCACAGGAAGGAAGGAAAGGGCTATCCTGGGTTTGTCTATGTATCTTCTCTCAAAGGCTCTCTTGGGAACGGGAACCTTTATGAGCTGTCCTACCCTTATGATGTTGCTTCTTAGGTTGTTAGCTCTTTTTATATCCTTCCAGCTCACTCCGAACTTCTTGGCTATCTTCCGAAGGCTATCTCCCCTCCTTACCCTGTACTTTATATAGACCACATCCCTCTTTCTGTAACTGCGATAGTGCCTTTTAACCACCCTGCTTTTTTTGGGTATCTTTAGCCTCTGACCCACCCTTATGATGTTGCTTCTTAGGTTGTTAGCCCTTTTTATCTCCCTCCAGCTTACCCCGAACTTCTTGGCTATCTTCCGAAGGCTATCTCCCCTCCTTACCCTGTATATAACGTATCCCTTTTTCTTCGCCTTCCTCTTTACACTCTTCTTTTTGTAAGGTATGCATATCCTTTGCCCCACCCTGAGGAACTTTCTCTTCTTGAGCTTCGGGTTAGCCCTCAGGAGGTCTTTTATGTACATGTTGTACCTGTCCGCGATCTTCCAGAGGCTGTCTCCAGGTCTGACCTTGTGGTAGAGCCTGCACTTTGCCCCGAAGGAATCACCTACAAGGAGGCTAATACCTAATATCAAAGCTATGAAGAGGCTCATCGGGCTCCTCCTTATGTATCTCAATCTTCTCAACCTCTGAAAGTCTCGGACCTCTCCACACCTCCTTTATGAAGTGACATAGAACTTCTTCGTCCCCTTCAGCCAAGATTTCAACCCTTCCATCGGGAAGGTTTCTCACCCAGCCGGATATACCGTAGCTGTCCGCAACCCTCTTGGTGTAAGCCCTGAATCCAACCCCCTGTACTACCCCTGACACGAATAGGCGCATCCTCATGTCCCTTATAATATTAACAGGAGGTTAAAGTGTATGAATAGTAGAGTGGTTTTTCTTCTCAACCCCCTTAAGAACGATAAGGTATGGGCTGTAATGACTCCCGACGGAGAGCTAATGTACGACATAATGTCGGTCAAAAGGGCTGAGCTGTGTATGGCTGAGAATGAGCAGTACTGGCTCAACCCCTTCGGGGGTGCCTTTCAGTGGGATACTAAGGTCTCTGAGCCCTACGAGGCTGAGTTCGTCTTCTTTAAGAAGGAGGCTCAGCAGTACATGTGCGTTTTTGACCTCCAGATAGCTGACCTTCAGTATATTGACTACGCCCCAATCAGCGGTGAGCTCGTTTTTGATGAGGATGAGCTCGGAAAGAAGCTTGATAGTAAGAACCTCGGTGAGTTCAAGAGGTTCATGAACGAACTCTGGGAGTATGTAAAGGAGTCTTCCTGATGCTTGATGAGAAGCTCCTTGAGATATTAGCCTGTCCCCTCTGCAAGGGAGAGCTTGAGTACGATTCCCGTAAAGAGAGGCTCATTTGCAAGAAGTGCAGGGTTTACTATGAGGTCAGGGAAGGGATACCCGTTCTACTCCCTGACTCCGGCAAGCCTCTTGAAGGAGAAAGCTCCTGAGCTTCTCCTCGCTCTCGGTTGAGAAGTCTGCGGGTATGTCAAGCTCAACCACCTTCTTGAAGTGAACGAACTTGACGGGCTTGCCGTACATTTTCCTGTAATAGTAAACCATCTCCCTGTCTGCGTTGTTGTCTCCCACATACACCCCCTCTTCAGCCCCAAGAAGCTCCATGCAGAGATGCAGAGGATAGGGGTGGGGCTTCCTGAGATCCCTGTTCCCAACGTCATCCTCATCAACGGTAACATCAAAGAGATCCCTGAGCCCGAACCTTTCAAGGACGAACTCAAGGTCTTCCTTCGGTCTTCCCGTAACTATACCCAAGGGCACTTCTTTCTCCTTTAGCTCCCTGAAGAGCTCCGCAGGAAGTATCTGCTTCTCCCTGTCCTTCAGCCTGTTGTATATCTCTGTGAACCTTTCAACGAGCTCATCGTAGTCCGCCTCTCCCCCGAACTCCTTTATGACCTCGTAGGTTGCATCCCAGTCGTTGTTTATAGACTTGGAGAACTTTATCTCCTTCACCGCTGAAAGCGGTACTTCCCTTCCGAGAAAGAGCTCCGCAGTTTCCTTTATGGCGTAGTGGTAGCTCTCACGGACATCAACTATAACACCATCAACGTCAAAGATTATCGCCTTCATATTAGACTCTCTCTGGAACGTTCTCTTGGGTCTTGGAGAGGATGAACTTCACGAAGTTGCTCGCAAGGAACGTAACGTTTGAGGTCTTCGGATATATTATGTTGAAGCGTCTCTTTATCTTAAAACCCCTTATCTTCACAGGGACGAGGGAACCCATCTCAATCTCCCTCAGTATGAGACCTCTTGAGAGGAAGGAGGCTCCGTAGCCTCCCTTGACTATATGTATTATCGTTCTACTGCTGTTAGCCTCTATCTTTATGTTTAGCCTCTCAAAGACTATACCGAGCTTCTCAAGGGCTTCTCTTACTATCTTCCTCGTCCCTGAGTTCATCTCCCTCATGACGAGGTCTATGTTGTAGAGCTCTTCTGGTTCTATCTCTCCCACCTCCGCTATAGGGTTGTCGGGATAGGTGAAGAAGACTATCTCGTCCTCAAGCCAGGGCACACTCACAAACTTGTTGGAAGCTTCCCTCTCTATTATTCCGAGGTTTAGAACTCCAGAGAGAAGGCCCTCTTCAACGTCATGGGAGTTTCCCGTAAAGACCTTTACCGTCGCGCTCGGGAATTCCCTATGAAATTCCGCTATCAGGGAAGGAACTATGAACTCGCTGAGAGTTGCGCTGACTCCGAGGAAAAGGGTGTCCTTGAGGTCCTTTTTTATCTTGGCTATCTCCTCCATAAGCCCTTCGTAGCTCCCGAGGAGTATCTTTGCTATCTCGTATATCCTCTTGCCCTCCTCCGTGAGGCACATCTTACCTCCCTGTCTCTGAAAGAGCTTAGCTCCTATGGTCTTTTCCAGTGCCTTTATCTGCTGGGTAACTGCGGGTTGGGTTATGTAAAGTATCTCAGAGGCTTTTGAGAAGCTCCCCAAGTCCGCTACCGTCACAAAGGTCTTTAGTTTGGAAATATCAATCATTTCAAACTTTAATTATAGTATAAGCTCTTCTTATTGCAAGTATAAAAGGAAAATATAATGGTTAAGCTCAGGGTATTCCAAGGAACTTGTGGGTCTGGGGTATTATGCGAACCTCAAAGTTAATGGAGAGAAGCCTTCTCTGAATATCAAGAGCCTTTTTGAAGAACTCTTCCTTGTTCCCCTCGGGCTGAAGCACAACCCTACCGTTCTCTAAAAATTCCCTAAACTCTTCCCTCAGCAGGACTTCCTCCGTCAGCTCCTGGTCAACCACGAACTTAAGCTCCTTGGAGTATCTGAGGACCTTAGGATGGACGAAGAAGCTCGCCACAGCCTTTGGAGAGCAGGTCAGGTGTAATCTGTGGGCTAAACCCTCAAGCTCCTCTATCCAGAGTGTTCCGTTAGTCTCTATCTGCACAGAGTAGCCCCTGTCCAGCAGGGATTTCACCAGAGCGGGCAAACTCCTCTGGGTGAATGGCTCTCCACCAGTTATGACCACATGTTTGGCTGAGAAGCTCTCAAGCTCTTTGAGGATTTCCCTGAGCTCAAGGTGCTCCTCCTTGAAGTTGAGTGCCTCCGGCTGGTCGCACCAGGGACACCTGAGGTTGCATCCCTGTAGCCTTATGAATATTGAGGGGGTGCCAACGAGGAAGCCTTCTCCCTGAAGACTCTCATATATCTCATTTACGCTCAGATATTCCGCTGTTCTAACTTTATCTCGTAGCATTCTATTACGTCTCCGACCTTTACATCGTTGAAGTTCTTGAGCTTTATACCGCACTCAAAACCCCTCGCCACCTCCTGAACGTCCTCCTTGAACCTCTTGAGGCTTTCTATCTCACCGTCATAGACTACGACTCCCTCCCTTACAAGCCTTGCCTTTGCTCCCCTTACGATCTTTCCTTCAAGCACGTAGCATCCCGCTACGGTACCGGCTTTCTTTACCTTAAAGGTTGCCCTTACCTCCGCTGAGCCAAGAACCTCCTCCTTCTCAACGGGCTTCAGCATGCCCCTGAGGGCGTTCTTCACGTCGTCTATCACCTGGTAGATTATTCCGTACATGCGGACGTCCACCTTTTCCTGCTCTATAAGTTCCCTCGCCTTGGGGTCTGGTCTTGTATTGAAGCCTATGATGATCGCCTGAGATGCCTTTGCCAGCATGACATCGTTTTCGGTTATTCCTCCAACCGCACCGTGTATTACCCTTACCGCAACTTCATCGGTTGTGAGCTCCTCAAGGGACTTCTTCAGAGCTTCAAGGGAACCCATGGCGTCCGCTTTCACTATGAGCTTAAGCTCCTTAGCTTCTCCAGCTTCAATCTTCTTGTAGATGTCCTCAAGCCTTACGCTCTGGGCAAGCTTCTCCTCCTTCTCTCTCCTTTCCCTGATCTTTTCTGCTATGCTCCTTGCCTTCTTCTCGCTCTCAACGACTACGAGAGTGTCCCCCGCGGACGGAAGGTCCTCAAATCCGAGAACCTCAACGGGTGTAGATGGTCCAGCCTCCTTAACCTGCCTGCCCTTGTCGTCAAACATAGCCCTGACCCTTCCGCTCGTTATCCCCGCCACGAATATATCTCCAACGCGAAGCGTTCCTTCCTGAACTATGACCGTTCCCGTAGGTCCCTTCTTCCTGTCCAGTTTAGTCTCAATTATCACACCCTTAGCTCTCTTGTCGGGGTTAGCCTTAAGTTCAAGGATGTCAGCCACGAGGGTTATCATCTCAAGGAGCTGGTCAACCCCCTGACCAGTCTTTGCGGAGACATCAACGAAGACCGTGTCTCCTCCCCACTCTTCGGGAACCAGACCATGCTCTGAGAGCTCCCTCCTTACCTTCATAGGGTCCGCACCCGGTTTGTCTATCTTGTTGACCGCAACGATTATGGGAACATCAAAAGCCTTCGCGTGGTTTATGGCTTCAATAGTCTGGGGCATAACCCCATCATCTGCGGCAACAACGAGGACCGCTATGTCAGTTATCTGAGCACCCCTCGCTCTCAGAGTTGTAAAGGCTTCGTGTCCCGGGGTATCAAGGAAGGTTATAAGTCTTCCGTCTGGGAGCTTTACCTGAGAGGCTCCTATATGCTGGGTTATCCCGCCCTTCTCTCTCTCTGCCACGTTCGTCTTCCTTATGGTGTCAAGGAGTGTTGTCTTTCCGTGGTCAACGTGCCCCATAACTACCACTATGGGTGGTCTGGGCTTGAGATCCTCGGGTCTGTCGGGCACCTCCTCTAAGAGTACCTCTTCCTCCTCTTCCTTTTTTGCCTCCGCAAGGTATCCGAAGCTCTCCGCTATCTCAACCGCAAGGTCTGTGGGAACTGCCTGATTTATGGTTGCGAGCACTCCCTTCTTAAGGAGCTCCGCTATTATCTTGTTGGCGGGAACCCTGAGCATATCTGCAAGCTCTCTTACGGTTATGCCCTCGTATATCTCAACTATCTTTATCTCTTCCTCCCTCTTCTCCTGTTTCTTTTTCTCCTCTTTCTTCTTCTCCCTTTCCATCTGTTGCTGGAGTTTCTTAAGTATCTGCTCTTCTTCCTTGCTCACCTTTTCCTTCTTCTCCTCAAAAGCGGGCTGGGGCTTTTTCTCCTCCTTCTTTTCCTCTACCGCTTTGGGAGCGGACGTGGGCTTTCCCTCCCTCTTCCTGGGAGCCTCTCTCTTGAATTCCCTGACTTGTCTTTTCCCTTCAGCTTTCTTCCTTTCAGGTTTTGCTGGTTTTAGTTCTTCCTTCGGCTTCTCTTCCTTGACCTCCTTGCCGAGAACCTCCGCCACCACCTCCTCTATCGGCTTCTCCTCAACCTTTATCTCCTCCTCCTCAACCTCAGCTGGTTCTTGGACCACTTCCTCAACAGTGGTGGTGGTCTTTTTTTCTTTCTTCTTGGGCTCACCGAACTCCTGGTATATCATCTCAATTTGGTAATCCTCAAGGGTGTGGAAGTTAGACCACTTCTTTCCATCGTCCCGAGGAGCCCACTCTTCCAAGAACTCAATCAGCTTTTTGGCTTTTATCCCCAGCTCCTTTGCCAAATCCTGAACGCGCTTCCTTTCCAATACTTCAAACCTCCTAAGAGATATATTATAGGCTCAGCAGTGCAGGTTGCCACAGCGTAGGTATAATACAGACATGGTTGAGGAGCTTGCAAGGGAACTTGGAGGCAGGCTGGTTCAGACCCATACCTCCTGGGTCATACTCCTTGAGAGCGTTGTATATAAGATAAAGAAGCCTGTGAACTTCGGCTTTCTGGACTACTCCACTCTTGATAAGAGGAAGGAAAACTGCGATAGAGAGGTCCTTCTGAACAGGAGGCTCTGCCCCTGGGTCTATATAGGGGTTGTTCCGATAAGCGATGTCGGTGGGAAGTGGGTTCTTGAGAACTCCTCCAATGTAGTTGAGTGGGCTGTGAAGATGAGGAGGATACCCGAGAAGAACATCCTCTCGGAAAGGCTTGAAACTACTGGTGAAGAGGACATAAAGAGGGTTGCAGTGGTTGTTGCCAACTTCCATCTCTCTGCGGAGAGGGCGGACGACTTCGGGAAGCCTGAGGTCATGAAGTTCAACACAGACGAGAACTTCCAGCAGACGGAGAAGTACGTAGGTATAACAATAGACAGAGGTGATTACGAGCTGATAAGAGAAAAAACGAACAGGTTCTATAAAGTCTATGAAGACCTCTTTTACAAGAGGATAGAAGATGGAAGGATAAGGGACGGACACGGAGACATAAGGCTTGAGCACGTTGCCTTCCTTGAAGAGGGCGTTTGCATCTTTGACTGCATAGAGTTTAACGAGAGGTTCAGGTGTGGTGATGTTCTGAACGATATGTGCTTCCTCTCCATGGAACTTGACTTCTTTGGCAAAGACAACCTTTCAAGAGCCTACGAGAGGGAATATCTGAGGATAACGAAGGACCCGGAGTTTAACATATTCCTGCCCTTCTTCAAGTGCTACCGTGCCTATGTAAGGGGTAAGGTTACGAGCTTCCTCCTTGATGACCCTCACGTGAGCAAGGAGGAAAAGAAGCAGGCGAAGGAGAAGGCTCAGAGACTCTTCAGGCTCGCCAAGAGGTATGCGGAGGAGATAAGGATTACATAGCCTGCTGTTGTTTCTTAAGAGCCTTGAGTATTCTCTTCCTCCTCGCCCTTTCACGCTTCTTCTTGCGCTCGCTGGGCTTCTCGTAATATTCCCTCTTCTTGACCTCTGTAAGTATCTGCTCCTGATCTATCAGCCTCTTGAACCTTCTAAGGACCCTCTCGGGTGGCTCGCCTTCATTCACTATAACAACTGCCAACTACATCACCTCCTTAATCTTGAAGCAAGTATTTTAACATAAATCCTTATGATTGTAGCCCTGCTGACAGACTTCGGCACAAGGGACGGCTTTGTGGGTGTCATGAAAGGGGTGATCCAGTC
>JALSTO010000030.1 GCA_026983685.1 Aquificaceae bacterium
AAAGGAGTCCGTAGGTGAGTATGAGGATAAAGAGGAACATCTCTATGAAGCCGAAGATCCCCAGCCATCTGTAAACGACAGTCCAAGGAAATAGAAACGCTGCCTCTATGTCAAAGAGCAGAAGCAGAAGTCCAAGGAGATAGTAGCCCTGATGGAAGGTTGTCTGGGCGTTCTCATCGTAAAGGGGAACACCACACTCGTAGGGATAGTCTTCATACTCCTGGGGGGTCTTGGGACCAAAGAGCCAGTTGAGGGATATCATCACCACCGCTATTCCGACCATTATCGCAAAGAAGAGCAAAAACCCTATGTACTCCATTTCCTTCACCTCGCAAAGAGAGCTTCAGAGGCAGGGCTGAGAACCTGCCAGAGGACATCGGGCACAACCGCAAGGGCTACAGTCAGCAGGGTAAGGAAGATAAGGGATACAACCTCTCCATAGCTCTTCCCCACCACACTTACATCCTTTTCTTTGTCCTTCATATACATAAGCACAACGAGCCTGACATAGTAACCGGTAGATATAGCGGTTGAAAGTATCATTATGAAGGCGAGCCACCAGAGACCATCAAAGGAAAGAGCCATAAAAACGAGTGCTTTTCCCACAAAGCCCACCGTCGGAGGAACACCGAGAAGGGCAAACATGTAAACCATGAAGGCAAAGGCTAAGTAGGGGAGGTTGAAGCGAAGCCCTGAGAACTCCCACGTTTCGTTATTCCAGCCCTCAGCCCTCTCAAGAAGGGCAACAACGAAGAAGGAGCCTGCGGCCATTATGGCATAGACGAGGAGGAAGTAAAGGACAGCCTTCAAACCTATCACCTCCGTAACAGCGACCGCTGCGAGAACATAGCCAGAGTGGGCTATTGAAGAGTAGGCAAGTAGTCTCTTTATATCCCTCTGAACCAAGGCTACGAAGTTCCCGTAGAGCATGGTAACCGCGGCTATCACACCAACGGTAAGCATCCACGCCAAGGAGAACTTCTCCTGAATCAGGGGCATGATCCTAACCACAGGGAGGAAGAAGGCGAGCTTTCCCACCGAAGCCATAAAAGCTGTCACAGGAGTGGGTGCCCCCTGGTAGGCATCCGGTAGCCAGAAGTGGAAGGGTACCGCACCTATCTTTATGGCAAAGCCTATGAGGAAGAAGACGAGCCCGAGAATTAAATAGTGGTAATCCTTACCGCTGTAGGTCAGTATCTCCCTCAAGTCAATTGAGCCGGCGTATATGTACATGAAGACCGCACCGTAGGAGGCTAAGGCTATACTCAGACCTCCGAGAATGAGGTACTTAAAGGCTCCCTCCTTAGATATGAAAGAGCCCCTCAGCAGAGCTGTGAGGATGTAAAAGCCTATGGAGACGAGCTCAAGGGAAACGTAGATGATTATAAGGTTGTAGGAGGATACGAGTATCATAGCTCCCAGAAGGGTAAAGGCGAGCATGTAGTAGAACTCACCGTAAAAGGACCTCTTGGAACGGAAGTACCTGCTTGAGAAGGCAACAACCGTGAGAGCTATAGCCAGCTCAAAGAGCTTAACAAGAGAACCCAGACCATCGTTGGTGAAGCTCCCGTAGAATGTGTCTCCGTGAGTCTTGCCCGAAACACCTACGGACATCAGCGCAAGAAGATAGCCTATGGCACTCAAGGAAGGGAGAACCCTCCTCTTTAGAGGAGAAGAGAGCATAAGGTCAAGGGTGAAGAGGAGAAAGGCTGTTATCAGAACGACGAGCTCTGGCAGAAAGAGCCCCAGTTTCGGTAGCTGTAGCTCACCTATAAGCTGTCCTATATCCATATCCCTTTCCTCACTCAAGCCCCAACAGGTTTCTGAGTATAAAACTCAATGAACCCTCAAACATTCTAAAGAAAATGTGAGGGAAGAACCCTATCACCAGCACAGGAATCATAAGCAGAACAAAGGATGCCAGTTTAAAGCCCCTGACATCGGTAAAGTGCATTAGTATGCTCTCCTCCCTTACGTCTAAGAAAAGGGTCTTGAGCATGTAAAGGACGTATGCTGCGCTGAAGAATGCACCGGTTATAACTAAAGAAGCTATCGCGTAAGAGTACTCCTTCGCAGCGACAACGGTCAGGAACTTGCCCCAGAAAGACGAGCCTCCGGGAAGACCCATGGCTGCAAAGGACGTCATGGCGACTATGAAGGCGAAGACGGGCATGAATTTCACCGAACCTCTGAGGTTGTTCATGTTGAAGGTGTGAAGCCTTCCGTAAATGAAGCCCGCTATCATAAAGAGGGATGCGCTCGTCATCCCGTGGGCGAACATCTCAATGACCGATGCCCTGAGCCCTTCCATGTTGAGGAGGAACATGGCGGTAACCACAAAGCCCATGTGGGAGACTGAGGAGTAGGCGACAAACCTCTTTATGTTGTTCTGGACTATCGTCATCCATGAGGCATAGACTATGGTTATTATCCCTATCGCAACCAAGAAGGGCATGAGCTTAAGCGTAGCTTCCGGGAAAAGTCCCACGTTGAACCTCAGCAGAGCATAGGTTCCCATCTTAAGAAGCACAGCTGCAAGCACAACCGAGCCGGCGGTTGGAGCCTCCCCGTGGGCGTCGGGAAGCCACGTATGGAAGGGAACGAGGGGAGTCTTGACGGCAAAGGCTATGAAGAACAGGATAAAGAGAAAAACCTCCATACCCGGTGTGTAGGAGTTCTTCAGGAGGTCAAAGTAGCTGAAGGAGAAGTTCCCGAACTGCTTGTAGTGAACAACTCCCACCGAGGCTATCCCGAGAAGGAGAAAGAGGGAAGACACGAATATATAGACAAAGAACTTGTAAGCAGAGTAAAGCCTCAACTTGTATCCCCAAACACCTATCGCAAAGAGCATGGGTATGAGGGTGAGCTCGTAGAATACATAGAAAACGAGCATATCAAAACTTGCAAAAACGCCTATCAGGAAGCTCTCGGTGAGCAGGAAAACCGCAAAGTACTCACGGAGCCTGAAGCTTATCTGTCTGTCCCTGATAGACCACAGGACTGCCACGAGGGAGACGAGGGTTGTCAGAAAGTACATGAGAAGGGATAGACCATCAAGACCGAGGGAAAGCTTTACATTCAGCTCTTTAAGCAGTGTGTACTCCTCATAGAACTGAACCGAGGAGGTTCTTTCATAGTCAAAGAGATAAAGAACCACAAGAGACAGGAGAAAGGTTAATCCAGCACCTGTAAGGGCGATAGCTTTGAGCCACCCCTCTCTGACGAAAAAGATAACGACCGCAGAGAGTGCCGGCAGGAGAATAGACAGACTGATTAAAGGCACACCACCAGCAATAGTTTCCATTCCCGCTTACCCCTTCACCCTGTCAAGGGCGTAAAGCATTATACCCAGTATGACGATTATTCCTACAAGCAGAAAGAGCACGTAGTTGTTAAGAAGTCCAGTCTGAAGGCTTCTGAGAACCCTGCCTGACCGAAAGGTCCCTAAGACCAAGCCATGAATAAAGAGGTCAATGGACTTTATATCAAAGGCTTTCCACGTGTCCTTGGCGACAAGGAAGAACGTTCTGTAGGCTGTGTTTATAGTCCCGTCAATGATGAACCTGTCACCCACCTTATAGATGAGCTTTGAAAGGAGCATGTATCCTTTCCCAAACCCCTTATGGTAGAGCTTCTCCGTAAAGAACTGTTCCCTGAAAGTGGCGTGAAGGGGCTTGAAGGTAGAATATACGCCCTCTGGAGAGACAACTCTCCTTACAAAGATAAGGTAGGCTATCAGGATTCCCGTGAGAGCCACACCGACAGAGATAGTGGCAACCCCAAGATGTATCTCCTTGTGCTCCCCTCCTACCGCATGCATGTACCACCCCTCAAAAAATCCTCCCACTATCGCCATCACTCCAAGCACTACCATCGGCACCGTCATCACCGAACTCACTTCCTTCGGCTCATACTTACTCACTTCCCTGAACCTCTCCTCCCCGTGAAACACTACAAACCCTTCCCTGAATATGTAGTACGCTGTCAGAAAGGCTACTACCATCCCAAGTAGTCCCCATACAAAGCTCGCCTCATAGTAGCTCCCTATAAGCCTGTCCTTGCTCCAGAATCCTGATAGGGGAAATACTCCCGCAAGCGCCAGCGCCCCTACTACAAAGCTCGCATAGGTCACAGGCATGTACTTCTTTAGTCCCCCAAAGTTGTATATGTCATACAGCTTGTGGTGAAAGGCTGTTATTACACTCCCGGCTGATAGAAAGAGTAGTGCCTTGAAAAAGGCATGGGTGGTCAGGTGGAACATTGCCCCTCCTTTGTCCCCTACTCCAAGGGCTAAAAACATGTACCCGAGTTGGCTCATCGTTGAAAAGGCTATTATCTTCTTCATGTCTGTGTGCGATGTCGCTGCCAATGCTGCAAAGAGGGCTGTAAGCCCTCCTATCAGGGCTATTACCTTCAGTGTCTGGGGAGCGCTCTCAAAGAGGGGGTAGAGTCTCGCTACCATGTACACCCCTGCCGCTACCATGGTCGCTGCATGCAGGAGGGCACTGACTGGTGTCGGTCCTGCCATTGCGTTGGGTAGCCATGTGTGCAGGGGTAGTTGTCCTGATTTTCCTACTGCTCCTCCAAAGAGCAGGAGTGTCGCTATCCCTATAAGGGCGCTCTCTGTGGTGGGAACTTTCTCAAATATCTGGACTATGTCAAGGCTCTTGAATATTAAAAAGGTTGCTATTATCCCGAAGATAAATAGCCAGTCCCCTATTCTGTTC
>JALSTO010000031.1 GCA_026983685.1 Aquificaceae bacterium
TGCTCTGAACAGAACCTGGGAGAGGTGGTCGTAGAGCAGGGCTCTGTTAGGGAGTCCGGTTAGCGAATCATAGTAAGCCAGAGAGCGCAGATTAGCCTCAAGGCTCCTCCTGTCCGTTGCATCAAGGAAGAGGGCTACGTAGGTGCCTTCCCCTACCGAGAACACGGTAGCCTCAAGGGCAAAGGTAAATCGGCTACCTGAGCCCCAGACCTCTCCCTCCCAGAAACCTTCCTCCCTGAGAAGGATCATAAGCTCTTCAAAGGTGGGAAAGCCAGACCACTTCAGTTCAAGCTCTTCCATTGAGCTACCGTACAACTTTTCCTTCTGAAAACCCGTTATGTTCAAAAAAGCCTCGTTTACACTCCTGATCGTACCAGCCTCATCAAATATCAAAACCCCTTCCCTCATGTGCTGGAGTATCTTTGACATCAAATAGACCTTTCCTTTCAGTCTCTCCATTTTTTTCCTTAAGTCGTCCTCTTTGCTCATTCCTACAAGTGTAGATTATCGGCGTATCTCTGTAAGCTTTCACTTATAATTTTCCCGATGCCCCCTCTACTTCTTGAGGTCTTTAAGAACAGGCTGTCTTCGGTTGCGGAGGAAATGGGGATAGTCCTACAGAGGACTTCTTTCTCTCCAAATATAAAGGAGAGGAAGGACCTCTCCTGCGCTATATTTGACCCTGCAGGTAATCTCGTAGCCCAAGCTGACCACATACCCGTTCACCTTGGCTCAATGTCTTCATCGGTGAGAGAGGCTATAAACTCCGTCAGCTTTGAAGAGGGGGACATGGTTGTCTTGAACGACCCCTATCGGGGTGGGACCCATCTTCCGGATATAACCCTTGTGGCTCCGGTGTTCCACGATGGGGAGATCCGCTTCTTCGTAGCCAACAGAGCCCACCATTCGGACATAGGGGGCATATCCTCAGGCTCCATGCCTCTCTCCAGCTCAATCTATCAGGAGGGTCTGATAATCCCGCCTGTTAAGCTGATAAAGAGGGGTGAGCTAAACAGGGAGCTTTCATCTCTTATCCTCTCAAACGTCAGGACCCCCGAAGAGAGGCTGGGGGACATAAGCGCTCAGGTAATGGCAAACAAGGTGGGAATCAATAGGATGAGAGAGCTATTAGATCTTTATGGTGTGGAAAGTATGCGGAAGCTGTGCACAGAGCTCATATCCTACTCTGAGAGGGTGATGAGGAGCTATATCTCAAAGATTCCAGAAGGCACTTACGAGTTTGAGGACTTCATAGAGGACGACGGGATGGGAAGGGAGGATATAGGAATAAGAGTGCGTCTGAGTGTGAAAGGTTCCTCGGTCAGGGTGGACTTCTCGGAGAGCGATGACCAGACAGAAGGTCCCTTCAATGCTGTCAGGTCTGTTACCCTGTCGGCGGTTTACTACGTGTTCAGGTCCCTCCTGCCAGAAGATGTTCCAACCAACGAGGGATGCTTCAGACCAATTGAGGTTATAACGAGGAGAGGTTCCGTCCTTGACCCCGTACCGCCAGCTCCCGTTGCGGGTGGAAACGTGGAGACGTCCCAGAGGGTTGTTGATGTGGTTCTCGGTGCACTATCCAAAGCTATACCCGAGTTTGTGCCGGCGGCGAGCCAGGGAACGATGAACAACCTATCGGTGGGCGGTTTGGACCCGAGAAACAGAGAGAGTTTCACCTACTACGAGACCATAGGCGGGGGGATGGGAGCTTGGGCTGGAGGAGATGGAGAGAGCGCTGTCCACTCCCACATGACGAATACTATGAACACACCCGTTGAAGCCCTGGAGCACGCTTTCCCTTTCCTGATAAGGGAGTACTCTGTAAGGAGAGGCTCGGGCGGAGAAGGCAAGAGGAGGGGAGGGGACGGTATAGTAAGGGAGATAGAGTTCCTTTCCGATGTAGAGGTCACGGTCCTTTCCGAAAGGAGGAGGATACCGCCCTACGGTCTCTTCGGTGGAGAACCGGGAGAGAGGGGGATAAACATGGTTTTCAGGGAAGGAAGAGGAGAGATAAGACCGGGAAAGTTTAGGGAAAGGTTGAGAAAAGGCTGTATCCTCAGAATAGAGACCCCCGGAGGGGGTGGTTATGCTTAAGATAGGTGTTCTCGTCTCAGGAAGGGGGTCAAACCTTCAGGCGATAATAGATGGGGTTGAGAGCAGGAAGATATACGCATCAATAGAGCTGGTAATATCGGACAACCCCGATGCCTACGCTCTCCAGAGATGTAAGAGACACGGGATCAGACACAGCGTCCTCAGAAGAAAAGACTTTTCCAGCAAGGATGAGTTTGAGGAGGCTCTCGCAGAGAACCTGAAGGAGAAAGGGGTGGAGCTTGTAGTTCTTGCGGGTTTCATGAGGATACTCGGAAAGAGCTTCCTCAGACACTTCCCAAACAAAGTGATAAATATCCACCCGTCACTTATACCGGCATTTCAGGGGCTCCACGCTCAGAGGCAGGCTGTTGAATTCGGGGTAAAGGTCTCGGGGTGCACAGTCCACATAGTTGACGAAAGCGTGGATGCGGGACCGGTGATAGTTCAGGCGGTGGTTCCCCTACTGCCCGATGACACGGAAGAGAGCCTGTCTGAAAGGATACTCAGCTACGAGCACAGAGTCCTGCCCCAGACCGTCCAGTGGTTTGCGGAGGGGAGGGTTGAGGTTGATGGGAGGAAGGTTATCGTAAGAGGAGCGGAATACGGCACACTCCCGGTCAACCCGAGACTTGAGAAATTTTAAAGGGAATATAATTTTATGAACATGGTTGAGATAATAGTTGCTCCAAATGCGGGTTTCTGCTTTGGTGTAAAGAGAGCTGTAAAGCTGGCAGAAGAGAGTGCGGATATAGCTAAGGAGGGGAGAAGGGTCTTCACCCTCGGACCCATAATCCACAACCCCCAAGAGGTGGGGAGGCTGAAGAGCCTCGGTGTAGAACCCCTTGAAGGGGAAAGACCGCAGGAGGGGGATGCCATAATCATAAGGTCCCACGGGATTCCCCCCAACAAGGAGAGGGAGCTGAAGGAAAAAGGGTTTAAGGTTATCGATGCAACCTGCCCATACGTTAAGGCTGTTCACGAGGCTGTCTGCAAGCTGAGCGAAGAGGGCTACTTTATAGTCATTGTAGGGGAAAAGAACCATCCTGAAGTGATAGGAACTCTCGGATACCTTGAAGAGTGCAAGGGGAGAGGAATAGTGGTGGAAACCCTTGACGACCTGAAGGAAGCCTTCAGGCATGAGAGAGTGGGTGTGGTATCCCAGACTACTCAGAGCGAGAAGTTTTTCAAGGAAGTGGTGGGTGAGCTCGCTCTATGGGTGAAAGAGCTCAAGGTTATAAACACGATATGCAATGCCACATCGGTGAGGCAGGAAGACGTTTACCAGATAGCTCCCCAGGTAGATGTGATGATAGTTATAGGGGGAAAGAACAGCGGAAATACGAGAAGGCTCTACAGCATTGCCAAGAGCTTGAACGAAAACTCCTACCATATAGAAACTGCAGATGAGATCGTTCCCTCTTGGTTTGAGGGAGTAAAGAGGGTAGGGATAACCGCAGGCGCCTCAACACCGAGCTGGATAATAGAGGATGTTAAGAGTAAAATAGAGGAGATATGCAGAGGATCGTCCTGCTTCTCATCTTAGCTTCCTCACTTCTGTTCGGAGGGAGCCTCTACGACGAGCTCATAAAGGAGCAGATAAGGAGTATCCCGAAGGATAAAGCCATAGTTGTGGGAAAGGGAAATAGGGAACTTATAACGGTGATAAACCCAGACTGCCCTCACTGTAGGGCTGAGTGGAAGGAGCTCAGAAAACATCTTAATGAGCTCAGGATATACATCTTCCTCTTTCCTTTCAAGACGTGGGGCGAGGAGAACTTCCGCAAAGCTTACTACATAGCCTGCTCCGAAAACAAACTGAAGGCTCTTGACGAGGTCATGCTGGGAAAGCTGGATGGCAGGGTTCCGAACGTGGGGAAGTGCTCTCTCGTTGAAGAACACCTCAAAGTCGTTGAGAAGCTGGGGGTGAATGGAGTTCCTTACAACATAATCCCCCAGAAGAACAAGATAATTGAGGGCTTTTCCAAGGACCTTATAAAGGAGCTTGGTATAGAGAAGTGAGCCGGAAAGAAGAGGGAAAGCACACAAGAAAAAAGATACTCCTGACAGCAAAGAAGCTTTTTGTAGATAAGGGCTACTTCAACACGAGCATGAGAGATATAGCAAAAGTTGCTGGAGTCAGCACGGGAGCACTCTATCACCACTTTGAGAGCAAGGAAGAGATAGCGGGAGAGATATACAGGGAAACCCTTGAGGTGATAAAGGAAAGGATAATAAGCGCAATAAAGAGGGGAAGGGATGCAGAGGAGAGGGTTAAGGGAATAGTTGAGGCACTGCTGAAGCTGGCTGAGGAAGACAGGTACACCATGGAGTACGCTCTTTACGTAAAGCACAGGGAGATACTGGACATCCCAGTCTGCTCTGCTGAACCCTTTGAGCTCCTGAAAGAGTTCTGCAAGAGAGAGAAAGAGAGAGGAAATATAAGGGAAATAGGAGATGAGCTCTGTGTTGTCTGTCTTACCGGTGCGCCTGTCAGATTGATGCAGCTCAAGTGGGATGGTGTTATCAAGGGAGACCTTCTCTCCTACAGTGAAGAGCTTGGGAAGTGCGTGTGGCTCTCCCTAAAACCGTGAGTGTTTTCTTTTTATCAGCTTGACATACCGAATG
>JALSTO010000032.1 GCA_026983685.1 Aquificaceae bacterium
TGCTCGTAGGCGAGTCTCTTTATCTCCTCCATCACCTCCTCAACGTCCCTTATGAGGATGTCAAGAGCCTCCCTCATAAGAAGGGCTAAGGCTGTATCTATCACGTCCGAGGAGGTTATGCCGAGGTGTATATACCTTCCCTCCTCACCCACCTGCTGGGCTATGGCTGATACGAAGGCGAGAACGTCGTGCTTGTAAACCCTGTCGTACTCCTTTATTTTCTCAATAGTCCCTTCGTCAATCCTCGTCCTCTCCTCTATCTTTTTGAGAGCGGGCTGGGGTATTTTACCGAGCTTCGCCCACGCCCTGCAGACGGCTATCTCCACATCAAGCCACTTCTGGAACTTGTTCCTCTCCGACCAGACCTTTCCTATCTCTTCTCTGGTGTACCTTTCTATCATGCTCCTACATTATACTCATTCAAAATGAGATACGTCCTCATACTTGTGCTCTTTTCAACCTTTGCCTATGCAAAGGTCTTTCTTTACTCAAACTATCCGCTTAGGAACAACAACTTCCAAAAGAAGCTGACCGAGGAGAACATGTTCATAGTCCTCTGGGCGCTACAGAAGCTAAAGGACATAAAGGATATAAAGGTCAGCACTGTGGGTCCGGACACGGTCATATACGTGGAGCGATACCCCATACTCAAGAAGGTTGATATAGAAGGGAACCGCTTCACCTCCGATGAGGAGATAAAGAACCTCATACTCCTAAGGGAAGGAGAGCCCCTCGTTGACTTTGACCCTGAGATAGCTTCCAGCACGCTGAGGCTCTTTTACTCAAGAATGGGCTTCCTTGATGCCCAGACCCACATTGACCTGAAGGTTGACGATAAGGGATACGCCTACATGAAGGTAAAGGTTAAAGAGGGAGAGCTCTACCTTCTCGGGGGGGCTGAGTTTGAGGGTCTCAGGAGCTTTTCTCCTGGGAGGCTCCTTCAGGAGGCGGAGCTCAGGATAGGTGATATATTCAATGAAGAGACGGCGCGTAGCGCCGTGGATAGGATATACAGACTTTACAGAAAGGAAGGCTTTCTTGAGAGTTCCGTTTACTTTGCAGGCATTGACAAGAAGAAGATGAACTCACCCTTTTTCAGAGCTCTCTTCCCGGGGATTGAAGGTGCAAAAAGGAGCACAAAGGGATTTCTCATAACGCTCTTTAAAGGCTTTTCCAACCTCCTCTCCCACCCACTGGCAATATCCAAAGCCCTCTTAGGGAAGGGCTCTCTGGCATACCCCAAGTACAGGATAAACGAGGGCAGAAAGTACAGCATATCCTTTCGGGGCAACAGGAGCTTTGACAGAAAAACCCTCCTCTCCCTCCTTGACCTTGATACCCCCGGAGTTGATATCTTCTTTTTAGAAAAGAGCAGGGAGGCTATAGAAGGGTTTTACAGAGATAAGGGCTTCTTTGACGTTTTGGTAAGGTACTCTTACGAGGGTGGGAGTGTAACCTTCGTCATAGAGGAAGGAGAGAGGTACAGATTGAGAGCCCTGGGCTTTAAAGGGCTGAAATTACCTCCTTACTACGACAGGGAGGAGATAGATAAAAGGGTGAAGGAGTTTCTGAAATCAAAGAGAAAGGAGGGCTACCTCACAGCCCGCATGGAGGTCTATAAAGAGATTGACAGGAGAAATAAAGTGGTTTACCTCGTCCTTGAGTTTTTTCTGGGTAAAAAGGTAATACTCAAGGATGTGGTCTATGTCGGTAAGGATGAGGACTTCAGGGAGCTCTTTGGAAAGTACAGAGCCCTCCTGCCTGACAGGTTTGATGGAAAGCTCATAGACTCTCTTAATAAGGATATAAAGAAACTGCTCTGGGAGAGGGGATACCTTGACGGGGACTTCTCCGTTCACATAGATGTTTCTGAGGACGAGGAGAACATGTACCTGACCTACTTTTACAGTATCAGGAAGGGAGACAGATACAGGTACGGAGAGCTACTCATATACGGGAACGAGAAGACTCACCCAAGGGAGATAGACTACACCGTCGTTAAGGAGGAGTACTTCTCCTCTCAGGCTGAGGAGGAGAGCCTCTGGAACCTCGTCCAGAGTGAGAACTACACGGGTGTGAGGATAGAAGACCTGATAGACAGGGAGAGCAAGAAGGTTCACAGGCTTGTTGAGGTGAGGGAGGACAAGAGAGGAGTCCTTGAGCTCGCCTTTGGCTACAACACCGAGGAGAAGTTCAAAGCGGAAGTGGGGATAAAGCTCAAGAACCTCTTCGGTGTGGGCATCATATCAAGGCTGAGAGCATCCAAGAGCCAGAAGTATGAGACCTACGAGGCTGGACTCTCTGACAAGTTCCTCTTTTCAAGGAAGTACTTTGCGGACATCTCTCTCTTCAAAAGGCTTGAGTTTCACAACAGCTTTGACCTCCAGAGCGAAGGTGGTTCTGCCTCCTTCGGATACAGGTTCAGCAGGTGGCTCTCTCTGAGTCTTTCCTTCTCAAGCACGAGGAACGACGTTGAGGGTGCAGGAGCGGGGAGTTTTCCACTTAAGAGGTACGGAGCTTTTCTTTTGAGGGAGGTCAGGGACGACCCCGTTAATCCCAAAAACATAACCCATCTGAGCCTCAGGTTTACAAGGAGCGAGGGCGACAGGAATTACTACAAGGTTGAGGCAAACGCCTTTATCCTGAGGGAGATAGTGAGGGGTGTATCGGTGGACTGGAAGCTCTCCGCAGGCTGGGTGGGTGCGCAGGCACCGGTCTTTGACAGGTTCTTTCTCGGGGGTCTCAGAGACATGAGGGGCTACGATTACGAGTCTATAGGCTACCCTGTGGGCGGGAGGACCTATGCCTTCGGCAGGGTAGAGCTTCTCTTTATGATAAAGGAGCCTCTCTGGGTCGGGTTTTACAGTGACGCGGGAGGCGTGGGAGAGAAATTCTCAGACACCTTCAGGGACCTGAAGTACGACCTCGGTGGTGCCTTGGGAGTGAGCACACCCGCGGGATTCATACGCCTTGATCTGGCAAAGCCTATAAGTAAGTTAGCCCAGCCCGTATCAAAGTTCAAGGTCTATCTATCGGTTGGATTTGTTTACTGATGAGTTCCTGAAGAAAGGAAAAAAGCTCTTCACCTATATCTTCCCTGCTGAGGGCAAATTCAATTACAGTCTTTAGATAATCAACGGGATTTCCTGTATCGTAAACCTTTCCGTCTATCCTGTAGGCGTATATAACTTCCTCCTCAAGGAGTAGCTTCATAGCATCGGTCAGCTGGATCTCCCCTCCCTTGCCCGGTTTTGTCTCCCTTAGTTTTTCAAATATCTTGGGGGTAAATATGTACCTTCCCACTATGGCGAGGTTCGTAGGGCTCTCTTCGGGAGAGGGCTTCTCAATCAGGTCCTCTACTATATAGACGCCGTCCTCTATCTCCTTCACCTTTGCTATACCGTACTTGCTCACATCCTCCTGGGGCACCTCAAAGAGGGCTATCACGCTCTTGCCGAACCTGTTGTATATATCCATCATATCCCTGAGAACCTTTTCTCCCTTTTCAAGGATGATGTCCCCGAGGGACACTATAAAGGGCTCAAATCCAACCGCGGGCTCTGAGGTCAGAACCGCATGCCCGAGACCGAGCTGCTGTTTCTGGCGAACGTATATTGGGTTTACCATGTGGCTTATCTCTCTTATGTTCTTGAGTATCTTTTCTTTTCCAGCCTCCTCAAGGTGCCTCTCTAAATCGGTATTTATGTCAAAGTGGTGCTCTATGGGTCTCTTATGCCTTCCCGTGACAAATATGACGTTTTCAATTCCCGCTTCAAGGAGCTCTTCAACTATGAACTGTATAACAGGCTTGTCTATTATCGGGAACATCTCTTTGGGCATAGCCTTGGTTGCGGGAAGAAACCTCGTTCCCCATCCCGCCACCGGAAGAACCGCTTTTCTTACCTCCATACCTACCTCCCTTTAATTATTTCTAACATCTCCTTTACAGCCCTCTCCAGACCGAATATAACTGCGTTCGCAATTATTGAATGTCCTATGTTCAGCTCCTCTATTATATCTCTCAGCTCAAGGATCTCCTTGACGTTCTGGTAGGTGAGCCCATGTCCCGCATAGACCTTAAGCCCTAAGTCCCTCGCCAGCCTCCCGGCACTGCGAAGCCTCTCCAGCTCCTCCTTAGCCTTATCAAAGCTATGAGCATTCCAGAGGTTAGCGTAAGTTCCAGTATGGAGCTCAACCGCATCCGCACAAACCTCCGCACTCGCCTCAACCTGAGACCTCTCGGGGTCTATGAAGAGGGACACCTCAATCCCACCTTCTTTCAGAACCTTTATATACTCCTTCAGGTACTCTTTATTTCCCGCAACGTCAAGACCACCTTCGGTGGTTATCTCCTCCCTTCTCTCGGGAACGAGGGTTACCCTGTCGGGCTTTACCCTGAGGGCTATCCTCTTCATCTCTTCGGTTGGAGCCATCTCAAGGTTGACGGGAATATTCACAAGCTCCTTTATAAGCTCAAGGTCTCTGTCCTGAATGTGTCTCCTATCCTCCCTGAGGTGGAGTGTTATCTGGTCTGCACCCGCTTGCTGGGCTATCAGTGCTCCGAAAACGGGGGAGGGCTCAAAGGTTCTGCGAGCCTGCCTTACGGTCGCTATGTGGTCTATGTTAACTCCGAGGCGCATAGGGTTATTTTAATTCAGAACCTGAGCTCGGTAGAAGGTCTCCCGAAGAAGAAACCCTGCCCGTAGTCAACACCGCAC
>JALSTO010000033.1 GCA_026983685.1 Aquificaceae bacterium
CGAGTTATCAAGTCCAGAGGAGAAGATTGAGCTCTTGGAGAAGGAGGGCATAGATTACCTCAGCTTCATAAGATTTGACAGGGACTTCTCCCAAATGAGCGCCAAGGACTTCCTTGAGAATGTACTCTACAGGAAGCTGGGTTGCAGGTATCTGCTCGTTGGATACGACTGGAGGTTTGGCTACAGAAGAGAGGGAGAGATTGAACTCGCAAGGGAGGTAGGAGAGAGGCTTGGTTTTGAGGTTGAGCTGGCATCTCCCTATGAAAGAAATGGACACATAGTAAGCTCAACCCTTGTCAGGAGACTCCTCCTTGAGGGGAGGCTTGAGGAGGCTGAAGAGGTCCTTGGAAGAAGATATTGGATAAAGAGGAAGGTTGTGAAGGGTGAGGGTAGGGGCTCAAAGCTTGGCTTTCCCACCGCAAACCTGAAGGGCACCGAGAACCTCTGCCTGAGGGAAGGTGTGTATGCTGTTATCGTAAACGACGCCCTCCCGGGCGTGGCTAACTACGGATACAGACCCACCTTCGGCGGTAAGAAGAAGGTCCTTGAGGTTCACATTCCAAACTTCAGGGAAGACCTGCGTGGAAAAGAGATAAAGGTGGAGTTCGTAAAGTTCCTGAGGGAGGAGAAAAAGTTCTCATCGGTGGAAGAGCTCAAAAGGCAGATTGAAGAGGATATAAAGAGAAGCTTAGCCTTCCTCTCCTGAGTAAACCCTTCTTACCTCCCCGTTCTTAAGCAGAACAAAGCTCCTCTCAAGCCTGTCCCTTATCCCCTTCTTATTGGCAAGGAAGTTCTCCAGACCCTTCGGCTCTCCGTGGGACTTGAGGAGGTAATCTCTTACCTCTCCGTTGTCAAAGTGAATCTTTACTGGCAGGCAGAAGAACTTTGAGTCCTCCGCCTCTCTGCATCTCTCTATCTCTCCAACCACCTCAATCTTCACGCTTCTGGCGATTACATCCTCATTCACCATCATGGCTTTTCCTATTATACAGCCCGCCAAAATGAATTATATTATTTACCTACAATGCAAGAGGTTAAGGCTGACAAGGAGCTTGATATAAGAGGTGAGGTATGCCCCTTCACCTTCGTCAAGAGCAAGCTCGTCCTTGAGACCATGAAGGAAGGAGAAATTCTCAGGGTACTCATAGATTACGAGCCCTCCGCAGAGAACGTGCCCAAAAGCATGAAGGAAGAGGGACAGGAGGTCATAGCGGTCAACAAATTGGGAGACAATCTCTGGGAGATACTTGTAAGAAAGAGGAGATGAGGTTCCTTATCGTAATCACGAGCGTTCCCTTCGCCAAGGACTACAACACTATAATCAACATAGTGAGGAGGCTTTCCCGGAAGGGTCATGAGGTCTCCCTCTTTCTGTCGGGAAACGGCTCCTACTACCTGCTCAGACCCGAAGCTGAGGAGTTTGGCAAGCTCGGTGTCAGGGTTATGTTCTGTGCCCATTCCGCAAACCAGAGGGGCGTTGATAGGCTTCCCCCGTGGGCTGAGAGCAGTTCAACCTACAACCTCTCTCGGCTGATGGGGGAGTTTGATAAGGTGATAGTATTCAATTAAGGAGAAGACGAAGCCATGAAGACCGTATTCATACTCAAGGGTGATCCTTTCTCTTGGAAGGCGCACGAGGCATTTAGGATAGCAGTTGCGGTTGGGATGAATCACGAGGTCTCCTTTGTATTCATAAGGGACGGGGTCTATACCCTTACGAAGTGGTCTCCGGAGGAGCTTGGAATTGAAAGCTTTGAAAAGTTTTACGAAATACTTGAGCATGTTAATATAGAGCTCATCGTTGAGGATGCGAGCATGCAGGAGAGAGGTCTGAAAGAGACGGACTTCGTCCGTGAGGTCAGGGTCCTATCCGCAGAGGAGATAAGCCAGCTTATAAACGAATCGGAGGCGGTTTACGTATGGTGAACACCCTCTGGCTTGTTAGGAAACTGGGGGACTTCTCCTCGGAGCTTCTCTCTGACGAGGACATAGTAATACTCATTCAGGATGGGGTTCTGAGGTGGCCTACCCGTAAGGGGTGGTTCGTCTGCAGGGAAGATGCCATTGCAAGAGGACTGAAGGTTCCCGAGGAGATAATGAAGAGCTACGACGAGATAATTGAGCTGATGGAAAGGTGTAGGAGGGTTGTTGTCTGGTGAAGTGGGAGATATCCAAGACCTTCAGATTTGAAGCTGGGCACAGGGTATGGAAGCAGAATCTTACTCACGGAAGGGGCTCGGAGTTTACAAGAAAGGTGGAGGTTCCTCAGAACAAGTGTGTGAACCTCCACGGGCACAGCTACGTCCTTGAGGTGACCGTTGGCTCGGATGTCCTGAGCGAGCAGGACATGGTAATGGATTTCTATCACATAAAGAACGCCCTTAAAGAGCTGATAGACACCATTGACCACAGCTTCATAATTGATGTAAGCGATCCAATGTACAGAGATCTGAAGGAAGTTGCCCAGAAGTTCGGGGCTATGAAGATATTTCCTGTTGATTTCTGTCCAACAGCGGAGGCTCTTGCAAAGTTCTTCTACGATTTCCTGAACAAAAAGCTTGAAGAGGCGGGTCTCCTCGGAGAGGTCAAGGTGGTAAAGGTGGTCCTGTGGGAGACCGCTACCTCAAAGGCTGAGTACAAACCTGATTGATAGGACACCCCTCGCAGAGGGGTCGCTTTCTGCAAAACCTCTTGGCGTGCTCGTCAAGTAAGGCGTGGAACTCTTTGTAAACCCACAGGTCTCTGGGCAGGTTTTCCTCAAACCATCTTCTCAGGCTCTCGTAATCACCGCTGAAGCCAAAGACCCTCTCCACTATCCTCTTTGTATAGGCATCTATGACGAAGAAGGCTCTATCTCCTGCATAAAGCAGGATGGCATCCGCAGTTTCTCTACCTATTCCCTTTATCCTGAGGAGCTCTTCTCTCTCAATGGTTCTGACCTTTTCCACAGGGTTCAGGTGCTTTGCCACCTCCTTTAGCCTTTTAGCCTTTTGCCTGTAGTATCCGGAGGGCTTTATGAGCTTTTGGAGCTCTTCCTCCTCAAGCCCGAGCACAGCCTCAAAGCTGAGGCATCTTGCCACCTTCAGGTTCTCAAGAGCCCTCTCCACGTTCTTCCAAGAGGTGTTCTGGGTAAGGACCGCACCTATGACTATCTCCTCTCTGGGGTCTGTCCCCTGCTCTTGGTGATACCTCCAGTCAACGGGCCACCAGCCCTGCTCGCCGTAGCTCTCAAGTAGGCTTTTGAAGATGTGAAGGAGCTTATCTCTTGAACTTCTCAAGCCTGCTCACCTGCACATCGGATATGAATACAACTCCCGAGTGCTTGTTCAGGAATGGTCTTAGACCCTCCAAGACTATACTGACCTTCTCCTCGTCCATGACGCTTATGACCATAACGAGGACCTCCTCTTCGTTGAACATAAGGTGTCCCTCGTGGAAGCCGTGGCTTCCCTTTCCAGAGAGGTTGTGGACTATCGTGTAGCCGGGGACCCCAGCCCTCTCAAGGAGGTCCGTTACAAACTCAAGGTGTTCACCTTCAACTATCACCTCCACTTTCTTCATCGTGTAAAGATTGAGGTTCTTCATACACTCACCTCCGATACGAGTTTAACCCACTCCCCTCTGTCAAAAAGGAGTAGATCCTTCCTCTCTGGGTCAAGGACGAGAAGGTTTATCCAGCAGTTGTGAACGAGCTCCCTGACCTTTCTTATCCTCTGGAGCGCACCTTCAACAATATCAAGGGGAGCCTCCACGAGGGTTATAAGCCTCACAGGTCTGTGGTGGGGAAGCTCTCCCTTGAGAACGGTTTGAGCAGGGAGACCTGTCCTCAGATCGCTGAGGTTTCCGGACATGACACCGAACCTACCGACAACGTTGTGATATACCTTGCTACCGCTCCCGTAGCTTTCGTTGTCAACCGTTGAGAAGTAGTGCTCCATGTTTATCCACTCGCCGACGACGAGGGGTCCGGAGAGGATTATCTCAAGCAGGAAGCCTCTCCTGTCAATGCGCCAGTCGTAGGAGTGGAGGAAGACCTTACCCTGTAGGTTGAGACCTCGGGTAAGCTCCCTTCTGCCTATAATAAAGGCATAGTTCCCCGAAAGACCCCATTCGGGACGAACCTGGGTCCAGTCAACGGAATTCCTCTTCACAAGGTTGAAGGCTCTCTCCTCCTCATAGCAGTCGCTGTCCTCAAGCTCCGCACACCTTTCCTTAGCGGACCTCTTTCCTGCAAGCTCAAGGTCTCTCACAGCCTTTTCAAGGAAGGGAAGATGGGAGGTGGGTACGTCCTGTGTATCGTATATATAGACCTCATCGGTTGTTGTGTTATGCTCGCAGGCTATAAAGACGGTATCCTCGGGTATGTCTATACCTCTATTTCTGAGCCTCTCCCTCACCTTTGGATTGTTCGCCATCTGGGTAAAAACCCTTGCGTTTATGTAGCCGTGGTCTCCTCCGCAGGCTCCGCAGTCAAGGGCGGATTCGTAGGGATTGTTCTCCGACCTGCTCCCGTGTCCTATTACGAGAACCAGCTTACCGAAGTTGTCCGTGAGACCTATTGACTTCAGAGCCCTCTCAACGAAGAAGACCTGCTCCTCAAGGGTGAAGCCTATCTTAGCGAGCTTCTCCATCTGTATCCGCATATAGCCTTTCTCTATCCTGTATTCCTGTCTT
>JALSTO010000034.1 GCA_026983685.1 Aquificaceae bacterium
ACGTAAAAGGGTATCCCGTGCTCCTTAGCAAGGACTGAAAGACTGTAGGTCCCTATCTTGTTGGCAACATCACCCCTTGCGGTTATCCTGTCCGCTCCAACTATCACGAGGTCCACCATTCCCTTCTTCATCAGGAAGCCAGCGGTTGAGTCCGTTATTACCCTGTGGGGTATATTCTCCTTGAGCAGTTCCCAGGCTGTAAGCCTCGCACCCTGAAGGTAGGGTCTCGTCTCATCAACCCAGACTACCTCCACCTTTCCCTTCCTGTGGGCTGAGCGGACAACTCCCAAAGCTGTTCCCCAGCCGGCGGTTGCGAGGGCACCCGTATTGCAGTGGGTAAGGATCCTTGCCCCTTCTGGAATAAGCTCACTCCCCAGCTCTCCCATCCTCCTGTTAGACTCGTAGTCTTCCCTCTCTATGGACTTAGCTTCCTCCTCTATATCCCTACCATTCCTGAGGGCGTCCATCATTCTATCAAGAGCCCAGAAGAGGTTGTAGGCTGTAGGTCTCGTATTCTTAAGAACCTCATAAACCTCCTCAGGGCTGTTTCCCTTCCTCACTCCAAGGACGAAGCCGTAGGCTGAAGTGCATCCTATCGCCGGAGCACCCCTGACAGCCATTCCCTTTATAGCCTCAGCCACCTGAAGGTGGTCTTTCAGCTCAAGCCACACCTCCCGGTGGGGTAATTCCCTCTGGTCAAGGAGGAGAAGGTGATCCCCCTTCCAGATGAAGGCTCTCACTTCCATATCAGGCTCCATACTTCTTGAGTCTGAGGGCGTTAGCTAAGAGGAGGTTCATTATCTTCTGAGCAGGAATCATTCCCAGCTCACCCTTAAGGCACTCCCTTTCGGTGAACCTCTCGGAGGTCCCTCCCAGAACGTAGGGTGAGTTTATCAGCAGGGGAACGGGATGCCAGGAGTGTCCCTTGAGAACCGATGGAGTTGAGTGATCGCCCGTTATGGCGAGGACATCGGGCTTTAGCTCAAGCAGTTGGGGAAGGTGCCTGTCAAGGTCCTCAATCACCGAGACCTTCTTCTGCCAGTTCCCGTCCTCTCCGTAGGAGTCCGTCTTCTTTATATGGAGGAAGAAGAAGTCGTAGGAGTCCCACACCTTTTTGAGGGTGTCTATCTCGTCCTGCAACGCACTTCCTTCAAACTCTATCAGGTCCATTCCCACGAGGCTGGCAAGTCCCCTGTACATCGGATAGACCGCTATACAACAGGGTTTGACGCCGAAGCGTTCCTCCATCGTTGGTATCTTCGGCTTCTGGGAAAAGCCCCTCAGCAGGAGGTAGTTTGCCCGCGGTTCATCTTTAAGGAGCTCTGCAACTCTATCTATGAATTTCCTGACCACCTGAGCTACCCGCTCCGCATCGGGGTTCTCACCAACAGGCTTGAGAGGAGGCTTACCGATCTCCTGAGGGTCCGTATCGTTTATCCTGTCACTTCCTTCCGGAAGGGGCTCGGGAAATCTGAGAACTATGGCGGTTCTGTGCTCCATGCCCGAAGCTATGATGATCTCAACCCCGTCTATCTCCTTTATGTGCTCCCTTATCCTTGCGGTTATCCTCCTGTTCTCCTCAGTCGGTATCCTTCCCGCTCTCCTGTCCTTCACTATTGGCTTTCCATCAACATACTCAACAGTTGCGTAGTTTCCCCTTATCGCTATGTCCCTGTGAGTAACCTCAAGACCGAGACCGAGGGCTTCAAGAACACCTCTCCCTATCTCGTAACGGATAGGGTCATAACCGAAGAGACCTAAGTGCCCCGGACCGCTACCCGGAGTTATACCCCAGTCAACGGGTATATGAAATCCGAGGGCTGAGCTTTTGGCAAGGGAATCAAGGTTAGGGGTCTTGGCAAGCTCAAGCTCTGTGTTTCCATCCTTTACTGGAAGCCCACCCAGACCGTCAAGGACAACGAGGAGTATCTTGCTTCCGTTCCCGTGAACAAGTCTATCTACGACGCTCATAGATTTTAGTATGCCACACTTTCCAGCGGGCTCTATTTGCTTTGAAATCCTACTCAAAGAGGATATAATAATAGCTTGGCTGGAGCCGTAGTTCAGCCCGGTCAGAACGCCGGCCTGTCAAGCCGGAGGGCGCGGGTTCAAATCCCGTCGGCTCCGCCATGAAACAAAAACCCCGGAGGGTCCTATGGATTACCACGTCAAAGACCTATCCCTCGCCGACCAAGGTAAGAACCGCATTGAGTGGGCTGAAATGGACATGCCCGTTCTCAGGAGTATAAGGGAGAGGTTTAAAGAGGAAAGACCGCTTCGCGGTGTGAGGATATCAGCCTGTCTTCATGTTACGACAGAGACCGCAAACCTCGTGCTCACCCTCAAGGAAGGAGGTGCGGAGGTTTATCTGACCGCTTCCAACCCCCTCTCAACTCAGGATGATGTAGCAGCATCCCTCGTTAAACACTACGGAATTCCCGTATTTGCCATCAGGGGAGAGGACAGGAACACCTACTACTCCCATCTGAAGGCTGTCATAGAGAAGAAGCCCCACATCGTTATAGACGACGGAGCGGACCTGATCTCAACGATACACAAAGAGTACCCCCAGCTTGCGGAGGAGATACTCGGTGGCATGGAGGAGACCACAACGGGGGTTATAAGGCTGAAAGCCATGGCTAAGGATGGAGTCCTCAAGTTCCCTATAATAGCGGTAAACGATGCCTACACGAAGCACATGTTTGACAACAGGTACGGAACGGGTCAGTCAACCATTGATGGGATACTCAGGGCTACCAACAGACTGATAGCGGGCTCCTACTTTGTGGTTGCGGGATACGGTTGGTGCGGTAAGGGAGTAGCCCAGAGGGCGAGGGGAATGGGAGCAACGGTTATAGTTACGGAGGTTGATCCAATAAAAGCCCTTGAGGCTAAGATGGACGGCTTCCTCGTCATGCCCATGGTTTCCGCTGCAAAGCTCGGGGACTTCTTCGTGACAGTTACAGGAAACACCTCGGTGATAAGGAAGGAGCACTTTGAAGTCATGAAGGACGGAGCGATAGTCTCCAACTCAGGACACTTCAACGTTGAGATAGACCTGAACGCCTTAGAGGAGATGAGCGTCTCCAGGAGGGAGATAAGAAAAGAGGTTGAGGAGTATAAACTGCCCGATGGAAGGAGGATATACGTTCTGGCACAGGGAAGGCTCGTAAACCTCGCCTCCGCAGAGGGACATCCCGCCTCAGTTATGGACATGTCCTTTGCCAATCAGGCGCTCTCAGCAAAGTTTATAAAGGAGAGGAGCACCGAGCTCAAAAAGGACGTTTATAAAGTTCCCGATGAAATAGACAGAGAGGTTGCCTCTCTGAAGCTGAAGGCTATGGGGATTGAGATAGACGAACTTACACCCGAGCAGGTAAAGTACCTGTCCTCCTGGGAGTTCGGAACTTAAAAGGAGGAGGTGCCCCGCCCGAAGGCGGAGAGGAGGGACTGGGAAGAGCCATACCGGGTGCGCTCAGAACATCCAGGTGATAGCTCCCGCATAGACATCTCTGTCCTTACCTTCTTTATAGTCTTCCCTCGCATAGTCAGCCTTTAGGGCTATGAGCGGGTGGGGCTTGTAGGAGATACCGAAGTTGTAAACGTTCAGCTCAGAGGCGTCCCCTGTAGGTTTTGAGTATCCGGAAGGTATCTCCTTGTACCTGTTCACGTTCTCTACTTTTCCAAAAAGGTAGAGCTCCTGCTCTGTATTGAAGAAGCGGAGAATGTTGTAGGCTACCTGAATGTAAAAACCCTGCATCTTTTTCGGAAACACCTCCTGACCGTTGGAGGGGTTCCCATCGTCCAGCTCGCCAGTTATCCTGTCCGCTCCACTTACAGTAGCGTAGGCTCCCACGAACCTGACATCAAACCCCGCGTACTGCCACCAGAGATGAGGAGAGAAGAGGGATATGGTTCCGAGCTTGTCACCGCTTCCGTTCTGGACCCCCGATATAAAGGTAGATGCACCGACCTTGAGATTCATGGGTAGCTTCACATCAACCCTTCCGGTAAAGGCGAGCTTGTCTGATACAGCCTCAGAGCCCTTCTGGGAAAGCTTCTTGAGAGGGGACGTGAGCTTGTACTCTCCACTCTCAGCCTTCATCCCGTTTATCAGGTACGCTCTGTACTCAACCGAACCTAACTCTCCATAGACACCTACCCCGTTCTCCCTCCATGTGAAAGGAAAGAGGTTCCTCTCAAGGTAAGGCTGTCTCACGCTGAAGTAGGTAGGGGGCTCATGGTATTCGTTCGTTATACCTACGGGAATAAGAACCATACCTCCCCTCACACCGACAGCTCTATTTATTCTGTAGTCAAGGAAGGCGAACTCAATTGCAAGCTCACCGCTCTCCTCGCCACCTTCAACGAGAGCATGCTCTATCTCTATCTCCGAGTTGAACTTCAGCTTTTCCGTAAAGGCGTAGCCCAGGTATATGATGAATCTGTAAAGGTCAAGCTCCGTCTTGGGCTTTGCGTCGGGGTCGTAGGTCAGCCACAGCTCTCCATAGCCTCCTATGGAAACTCCCTTCGGGTTTATGAAGGCTTTTGAGGCTGCGGGACCGAGACCAGAGTAGCTCCTATACTCTGTAACCTCCGGCATAGATATCTCAAGCTTTAACTTCCTCAGCTCTTCCTTGAGAACCTCTACC
>JALSTO010000035.1 GCA_026983685.1 Aquificaceae bacterium
AGTTTCCAAGGTCGGAGCTTATCTTGGAGAGAAGGTAGGCTACTATCTCCTCCTTACTGGAGAAGTGCCTGTATATAGCGCCCTCGGTTATGCCTACCTCCGTGGCTATGTCCTTTATCGTGGTTCCCTTAAAGCCCTTGATAGAAAAGAGCCTCAAGGCAACCGTTGCTATCCTCTCCTTAGTAGGAATGGGCTTCCACGTACCTTCTTTCCCACCCATAGAGCTCCTCCGAAAAGAGCTTCACCCTCCTTTTCTTGAACTCCCGCCTTGAAAAGAGAACACGGTAGTCTATTGGTCTTATCTCCTCTCTGACCGAGGCGACAAAGTCCATAACCTCCTCCGGCGTCCTGCCGTGAACCATTGAGAAGAGGTTGTACCTCCAATGCTGGTTGATCGTTCTCCTGTAGCAGTGGGATACGCTCTTGAACCGGGCGAGGAAACGACCCGCTTCATCTATTCTGTCCTCCGGCAACTGCCAGACCACCATGCCGTTAGCTCTGAAACCAGCCCTGCGGTGGAAGAGTATCGCAGAGAAACGCCTCATCACACCCCTTTCTTTCAGCTCTTCCATAATGGACAGGAGTTCTTCTGTCTTCAGACCGAGCTTCTGGGCTGTTTCTCTGAAAGGCTCACGTACAAGGGGAATATCCTCCTGAGTAAGGCGAACCACCTCCTTCTCAAGCTCCGATAGCTCCCCGTGAGAACCTGTTCTCTGCTCAACCTCCTCCCTCTCCTTCAGGTCTCCGTAATCCAGCTTGACACCTATCTTGTAAGTCTTCACAGTTCTCAGCACGACGTAGTCCTCAACACCTCCGAGCTCTGCCATGAGGGCGACCGTTCCTTCAAGTCCGAGCAGTGAGTCGGGGGGCACAGCGAGGGTGAACCAGAGGTTGAAGTCGTGGTCTCTTTCGTAGTTGTGGCTCACGCCCGGATGGGAGCTGACCATTCGGGCAACGTCGCTGAGCCTATCGGGTGAGACCCTGAAGGCTACGAGGGAACTGTCATAACCTACAGCCCTCGTATCGTATATAGGCGATATCTGACGAATTATCTTCTCAGCCTTGAGCCTTTCAAGGGTTCCTATAACTTTCTCCTCTTCACTCCCCAACTCCCGTGCTATCTCAAGGAAGGGTCTTTCCACGAGGGGTATATGGTGCTGTATCCTCTTAAGGAGCCTTTCCCTAAGCATGGTATACGCCCTCCCCTGTCTGCTTCAGATTTTCAAGGAATTCCCTAAGCCTTTCGTGGAGCCCCACCACTTTACCGACTACCATCACCGCCGGCGGATTCACCTCGGGCGGATCGGTGGAGACTTCTCTAAGGGTGGAAACAACCACCCTCTGCTCGGGTGTTGTCCCCCTTTCAATAAAAGCCACTGGCTCGTTAGGGTTCCTGCCGAACTTGATCAGCTCGGTAGCTATCCTCTGCCTGTTTCTCACGCCCATAAGGACCACAAGGGTGTCAACATCCTTGAAAGCTCTCCAGTCCACACTCTTCCGCTTACCAACCGCCTCGTGTCCTGTAACAATGGCGAAGGAGGATGCCAGACCTCTGAAAGTCACCGGTATCCCTGCGTAGGCTGGCACAGAGTAGGCTGAACTAATACCGGGAACTATCTCACAGGCTATCCCGTGCTCCATCAGGTAAAGGGCTTCCTCACCTCCTCTTCCGAAGACGAAGGGGTCTCCCCCCTTCAGACGAACCACGTTGTCGTAGATGCCCGCATAGTAAACGAGGAGCCTGTTTATCTCCTCCTGAGGAAGGGTATGCTTTCCGTCCTCCTTACCTACGTAGACGAGCCTGCAACCAGGCTTTGTATAGCTGAGTATCTCCTCACAAACGAGCCTGTCATAGAGAACCACATCCGCCTCCTCAAGAACCCTGACAGCCTTGAGAGTAAGGAGCTCCGGGTCTCCGGGTCCAGCACCTACGAGATAAACCTTGCCCATGGCTAACCTCCCTTGATAAAGACCCCTGACGGGGTTGGAACAGCTATCTCCTCCAGGACCTTGAGGTCCGGAATGGATATCTTTTTGAGCTTATTCTCGTAGTAGGAGGAGATATAGACAAACCTTCCATCGGGCGAGAACCTGAAATGGAGTATCCTCCTTCCGAGCCTTTTTGTCTCTAAAACCCGTAGGGTCCTTCTATCAATCAGGGTGAAGAAGTCTTCTTTGTCCCCGCTGTAGTTGACCCCTAAGTACCTGCCGTCGGGAGAGACCGATACGAAGACGGGAAGCCCGGGTAGCTCAACGGAGGTTATGTATCTGAAGCTATCTAAGTCAACGACGTGGAGCCTTCTATCTCCAACCGCAGGTATGTAGGCTCTGTTTTCATAAACGCCCCAGAGACCGAAGTGGGGTATCTTGAAGACAACCTGCCCTCCCTTCTCACCGAAGCTGACCTTTCGGTAGCTCATGTCCTTCAGGTTGAGTATCCCAGCGGAGCTCTCCTTGAAGAAGCCCACTATATATCTGTTTCCCGAGAGAAGGGCGTCAAAGGGCATGCTCCCTGCCTCGTGCACAACCTTGACCTTTTTGAAATCCAGGCAATCAACTGCCCAGATCTCGTCCATGTCCATCAGGGAGAAGATGAGTAGCCTGCCGTGAGCCTTTATGCCCACATTCCTTGAGCCCGTCCTGATGGTCTTAAGGACCTTAAGGTCTGGGCTGAGGAGGACTACCGTGTGGGGAGAGTAGTTGGCAACCGCTATCCCGTCCGAGCAGAAGGTAAACCCTATGGTGCTCTTACCAACCCTGACCTTTTTCAGGAGGATGTCGGAGGATGTATCTATCTGAGACAGGTAGCCGTCCCTGCTGACTACGTAAGCGTAATTCCTGTAAAACTTGAGAGTCGCATGGTTAGTATTCCCGAGGCCACCTATCTCTTTTTTTAGCTTTCCATCAGCGATGACCGCCACACTTCCCCTTTCCCTTTCAACAACATAGACCTTCTGGGGGAAGGCAAAGGCAAAGAGCAGAAGGAGTATCAGAGGTAGCATGCTGGATCCTCCCCTAAGTAGTCTCCGGTGGAGAAGTAAGCTCTCGCCCTTGAGTTGCCGTTGCATATGTCAAGGTAGGGACATTCGGAGCACTTGCCCTTGAGCTGACGGGGTCTTTTTCTGAGCCCGGTCAGAAGTCCGTTGGAGTTCCATATCTCCGAGAAGCTATTTTTCCTCACGTTCCCGAGGCTGTGATAGAAGAAGGGGTCGGGCTTTACATTCCCCCTGTGGTCTATGTTCACGAGCCTGACTCCAGCCTGATTACCTCCCCACCTCCTCAGGTTCTCGTAGAGGACATCGGAGAGCTCAGGGTACCTTCGGGAAAACATCCTGTAAAGGAGAACAGCATCCGCCTCGTTGTTGCCGGTGACTATGTCGGTGTTTATGCCCCTTTCCTCAAACTCAAAGGCTTTCTCAATGAGGAACTCAACAACATTCCGGTAACTCTCCCTTTCAACCTCCCCGAGCCTCCTTCCCCTTCCTGCATAGACGAGATGAGAGATATAGACCTTGGGGACTCCCACCTCCTGAACGAGGTCAAGGATGAAAGGCAGGCTCCCCGCGGTTCTGGAGGTCAACGTGAATCTCAGACCCACCTTTATACCTTCTTTAAGGCATAGCCTGAGAGCGTTCAGGGACTCCTCAAAGGCGTGCCTTTTGCCCCTGAAGCTGTCGTGAACCTCCGGAGTCCCGTCTATGCTTATACCTACATAATCAAAGTGTTCCTTTATCCTTTTAACGTTCTCCCTGTTTATAAGGAGTCCGTTCGTTGACAGGTAGGTTCTTATACCTTTCTCCCTGAGCAGGAAGGCTATATCGTAGATGTCCTCCCTAAGGAGTGGCTCACCGCCCGAGAGTATGGCGAACCTGACCTTCTCCCTGATGAGGTCCTGTGCAACACTTTCAATCTCCTCCAGAGATAGCTCCTCGCTCCTGTCCTGATTGGCTGAGGAGTAACAGTGCTTGCAGTAGAGGTTACACCTGTTGGTCAGGTTCCATATCAGTATTACGCCGTCAAGGGGCTTTACCTTCTCTCTCCGCAGGCTCTTCCTTATGTACTCACTTACCCTGAGCATTTTCTATCTCCACCGTTACCTCACATACACCTTCACCCATAGCGTTACATTTGGTCTCTGTCGCCTTAACTCTCTTCTTTGTAAAGAACTCCAGAATCCCTGCTACAAAGCCTGCTTCAAAGTGGCATATTCTTGAACCAATATTCGGAATTCCAGAGCACGTTATACATTCGTCAATCTTAAAAACCCCTCTATGTTCATCTAAATCTTCGGGTATCAGAAGCCCTATCTTTGATTCCTTCATAAAGGTCCGCACATTTTCCAGATAGGTCGTTATGCTGTCTGAAATGAGCTTCTCTCCTAAAGACCTGCCGAGCTCCCTCCCCGCGTTCTGGAAAAGCACAACAGCTCCCTTTTCTCCCATCAAGTCCCTCAGATACTCTCCGGAGTAAATCCTGAAGGCTCTGAAGATGAGTATAGGCACATCTTCCCCAAGCTGAGGTCTTTTTACGCTACCTACGATGTCAAGCCAGTTCTTACTCATCGCCTGATACCTCCATAAAGGCTAAGAGGGTTTCTATCTCCTCATTGCTGACCTCTATCTTTGGCATGGCGT
>JALSTO010000036.1 GCA_026983685.1 Aquificaceae bacterium
TACAGCTCTCCTCCTCCACTCGGGAGGTAGGAATAATAGAAGTCCCTTCCCGTCCTCCTCCTGAACATCATTATAACTCTGCTTAATAGAGGTTTCATACTGGGGTTTAATGTAAGATAATAGAAGGGCTTCATGATAGTCATTCTCCTCTTTCTCGTGTCTCTCTCCTTTGCGTCTCAGGACATAGTAGCTAAGGTCAACGGCACGGTGATAAGCAGAGATGAGTTTGAGAGGCTGTTTAACCTCTACAGGAAGGAGATTCTCCACTTCAACCCAAGCAGACCGACTATGGAGGACAAAAGACAGTTTCTATTTGAGTACATAAAAGGGCTTATAGTTGAGGACGTGGCCAAGGACATGGGATTGTCTGTTGAAGAGGAGGAGATTGACGAGAGGCTCAGATTATGGGGCAGGAAGTCTGCCGACCCTTTCCTCAGGAGGCTCGTCAGAAGAGAGTTGTTAGTAAGCAAGCTTACTGACAAACTTACGAAAGATGTAAGGGTGAGTGAGGGGGAGATAAAGGCTTACTACCTGCTCAACAGAAGGGAGTTTTACTACCCGGATCAGGTTAAGCTCCTGAGGGTGATAACGGAAACGAAGAGTACCGCTCTAAGGGTTTATAAGGTGCTGAAGGAGGGGAATATGCCCAGAGGAGGGAAGAGCATTATTATCGGCAGGGAGAGATGGTACTCGCTACAGGCTCTTCCTAAAATAGTCAGGAGAAAGCTCTACCCCTACAGGGTAGGTGTGGTCTCAAAGCCCATAAGGCTTGAAACCGGCTACCTTATTCTTAAAATAACAGACAGGAGGAAGGCAGGGGTTCTACCCCTTGATGAGGTCAGAGATCAGGTCAGGGCGAAACTGCTTAAGATTAAGAGGCAGGAGGTAATGAGAGAATGGTTCAGGGAAGTTTTAAAGAGTTACAGCTTAGAGATCTACTTAAAAAACTTGGAGTAGTTCTCCTCCTGTTTGCTGGCTTCTCCTATGCCCAGCTCCTTGACAAGGTTGTGGCTAATGTCAACGGAGAGCCGATACTTGAAAGCGAGTTAAAGATAGCCCGGATGTTTTACAAGATTAGCGACAGGGACGAGCTCCTCAGGAAGCTCGTTAACAAGCGCCTGATAGCCCAGTTCCTTCAAGAGCAAGGGTTGAACATACCCGAAGGGTATATAGACTCCCTCATAAAGGAGATGGCAAAGTCAAACGGTAAAACGATTGAGGAGTTTTACAGGGAGCTCTACAGAGAAGGTCTGTCTCCAAAGGACCTGAGGCGCTTTTTGAAGATTGAGGTGGCTTCAACCCTCGGGCTCAACGAGTATCTCAGGAGTAAGGTGAGCGTATCGGAGCTTGAGATAGAGCTTGAAAGGCTCAGGAGTGGTGACATTACCTACAAGAAGGAGATAGAGCTTCTCGTAATAAACAAGGAGAGTAAAGACAAGATTCTCCCTCTTGTGGAGAAGTATGGTGCCGACCTTGAGACTATTGCTAAGGAGCTAAATGAGAAGCTTGAGAGGATGAAGGTTGGGAAGGGAGAGCTGATAGAGGTGCTGGACAGGGAGATATGGAGGACTGAAGAAGGGAAGCTCGCCATAGCTGAGGACGAAGAGCATCTTTACCTTGCCAAGGTTCTGAGAACTGTGAGGATAATATCGGGCAGAAGTGAGGATGAGATAAGGGAAGAGCTCCTTACCAAGAAGCTCAAGGAAGAGCAAAAGAGGCTACTGGAAAAGCTGAAGAAGAAGAGCCTGATTGAGCTTATAGGTTAGCCTTTGTGAATTCCTTCGCTGACTATGTTGGGCAGAACTGCCTTTCCAAGTATCAGCTCAATCAACCGCTCCAGGTTCTGGGACCTGTCGGTGAAGTAGAGCTCCGTCCTTCCCTCTCCCGTATCCGTCACCAGATTATCAAGCTCTCTCGCAACAGCCTCAGAAGAATCAACTACCTTAGTTCCTTCCATGAATCTCTCTATCACCCCCTTGAGGAGTGGGTAGTGGGTACATCCGAGTATAAGGGTATCTACGCCTACATCCTTCAGCTCCTTAAGGTATAGCTCTACGATCCTCTCCGCTATGTCCCCTTCAACCAAGCCCTCTTCCACGAGAGGAACAAATAGGGGGCAGGCTTTTGCAAAGACGTCAACACCGTATCTCTTCAGAGCTTTCTGGTAGGAGCCACTCCTTATAGTTGCTGACGTTCCTATGACCCCAACCCTTCCGGAGGTCATTGATAGAGCCGTCTTCACACCCGGGCTCACCACGCCTACCACCGGAATAAAGAGTTCCCTGCTGAGGGTATCAAGGGCGTAGGAGCTTGCAGTGTTGCAGGCGACCACCAGAACATCTATCTCCTTCTCCACAAGGAAACCCGCACACTCAAGGCTGTACCTGATCACAGTATCCGGTGAACGATTTCCGTAGGGAACTCTTGCAGTATCACCCAGATAAACAATGTCCAGAGAGGGAAACCTCTCCCTTATAGACCTTAGGACGGTGAGCCCCCCAACGCCGGAATCAAATATCCCTACTCGCAATCTTTAGCCTCCCGTAGATGCCTATAATTTTAAGTCCTATGAATAGGATTCCTATCTGGAAAGAAAGAATTGAGGAAAGGCTCAGGGAACTGCTCAGAACCTTTGAGCCTAAGCATCTATCCGAAGCTATGTCCTACTACCTCTTTCAGCCGGGAAAGAGGATAAGACCCCTTCTCACGGTCGCAACCGCTGTCTCGCTGGGAGGGGACCAAGAAGATGCCATAACCGCAGGCTGTGCCATAGAGATAATACACAACTACTCTCTCGTCCACGATGACCTCCCTGCGATGGACAACGATGACTTCAGGAGAGGGCTCCCCTCCTGTCACAGGAAGTTCGGGGAAGCTGTAGCCATACTGGCGGGGGACGCTATGCTCACCTACGCCTTTGAACTGCTCTCAAGGAAAGGTATCTTCAGGAGTCTTACGGAGGGCGAAGTAATCAGCCTGATACATACCATTGCGGTTAAGTCGGGAGCGGAAGGCATGGTCGGGGGACAGGCTTTAGATATATCGGGTGAGAGAGACCTTGAGAAGGTCAACCTTAAAAAGACAGCAGCCCTCTTTGAAGCCTGTTTTCTGTCCGGCGGTATAGTTGCTCACAGGCACGACCTTCTGCCAGATCTTGAAGGTGTTGGAAGAAGCTTTGGGCTTCTCTTCCAGATAACGGACGACATAGTGGATAGAGACGGCTACTACCTCCTTCTCGGGGAAGGGGGAGCAAAGAAAAAAGCTTCCCAGATACACGATGAAGTCAAAACTCTTGTAGATAAGGTCTTTAAGGGAAATTCACCCGAAATAGAGTTCCTCGTTGAAGCGGTTTACAAGAGGATCACTTGACAAGCTCTCCTATCTTGAATATCGGCATGTAGAGGGCTATCAGGATACCACCGACTATAGTTCCGAGTATGACTATGAGCATAGGCTCTATCAACGTTATGAGACCTTCCACCGTCCTGTCAACCTCATCCTCGTAGAACCTTGCTATGGTGTCAAGCATCTCGTCAAGCCTTCCGGTTTCCTCACCTACCTTGACCATAGCAACGACGAGCTTTGGGAACTGCCCCGTCTTCTCCATAGAGGACCACATCGTCTGCCCCTCGGTAACATCCTTCCTTACCTTGTCAACAGCTTCCTTTATCACGAGGTTCCCTGTAACCTTACCCGCTACCTCAAGAGCCCTCTCTATAGAGACACCGCTCGCAAACAGGGTGGCCATGGTTCTGCCGAACTTAGCCATAGCACTTTTTACAGCCAAGTCTCCGAACTTAGGCATTCTCAGTATAAACCTGTGAACAGACTTTCTGAATCCATAGCTACGTGTATAGGCTATCCTGAAGAGCACCGAGAAGGCTATAACACCCCCAAAGACGTAGAGTATGTTTTCCCTTAAGGCGTTGGAGATGTTTATAAGGACCTGAGTAGGTAGGGGCAGGGAACCTCCAAAGCTTGCGTAGATCTCCGCGAAGGTTGGAACTAAGAAGTACAGAATACCTGTAACTATGACGGTCGCAATAACGAGAACGAACGCAGGGTAGAAGGAGGCACTCTTTATCTTGCTCTTTATCATTGCGAGCTTCTCGTAATACTCGGAAGCCCTGAGAAGCGCCTTATCAAGTTCTCCGGTCTCTTCACCTACAGCAACGAGGTTTATAACGAGCTCCGGGAATACGTCAGCCCTCTTGGACATAGCCGCGGACATAGACATACCTTCGCTCACATCCTTTGCAACCTCTGAAACCGCACCAGCCAGCTTCTTGTTAGGCATCTGGTCCGCAACTATCTCAAGGGCGTCTATCATCCCAACGCCGGCGTTTACCATGGCTCCGAGCTGACGGCAGAAGAGGGATATATCTCTATCGCCCACCCTTCCAAAGAGGGTAAAGCCCCCCTTCTTCTTTTCCTCCTCCTTTTCTTTGGGGGGCGCTGTCTCATAAACTTCATCCGCGTTCACAAAGCTCAACCCCCTGCTCCTTACCTTATCTATGAGCTCATTGAAGTCATTTGCTTCAAGGATTTCCTCAACTAAGCTTCCCTCTTCAGTGTAAGCCCTTACCTTGTACCTTGGCATACCTAAGCCCTCTTGCTA
>JALSTO010000037.1 GCA_026983685.1 Aquificaceae bacterium
GGCTGCGAGGTTCTACGCCCAGGCCTGTCTTGAAGCTGGGGTCTCCTTCATAAACGCCATGCCCACCTTCATAGTCTCAGACCCCGAGTGGGCTAAGAAGTTTGAAGAAAGGGGCATTCCCGTTGTGGGAGACGATATAAAGTCTCAGGTTGGAGCGACGATAGTCCACAGAACACTTACCCAGCTGTTCCTTGACAGAGGCGTAAAAGTTGACAGAACCTATCAGCTCAACTTCGGAGGGAACACCGACTTTCTGAACATGCTTGCAAGGGAGAGGCTCAAGACCAAGAAGGTTTCCAAAACAGAGGCGGTAACCTCCCTCGTGCCCGGTGGCATGAGCTGGGAGAACGTCCACATAGGACCCTCCGACTGGGTTCCCTGGCTCAAAGACAGGAAGATTGCCTACATAAGGCTTGAAGGAAAGCTCTTTGGAGATGTTCCCATGTACGTAGAGCTCAAGCTTGACGTTGAAGATTCTCCCAACAGTGCCGGCTCAATGATAGACGCGGTCAGGTGTGCAAAGCTCGCAAGAGACAGGGGCATAGCAGGACCCCTTTACTCAATAAGTGCCTATACGATGAAGCACCCGCCCATCCAGTATCCTGACTGGCAGGCGAAGAAGATGGTTGAGGAGTTCATCAGAGGGGAAAGAGAGAGATAGACTCGGGCGGGTTCCTGCCCGTCTCTTCCCCCATAAAGCTGAAGAAAACCCTGAGAGCTTCAAGGTGCCTATCTCCAAGGCTGTAGTCTATGCAGTTTGAGAAGTACTCCCTCATGAAGGCTTCCTCTCCGGGGAGCCTGAGCTTTCCCTCTTCCATATCACTGAAGAACTCGGCGACGGACTCCTTTAAGGACTTATATAGCTCATAAACACGCCCCTTCGGGGCGTCCTTTCTGACTAAAAAGAGTGCAAAGACGAAGGGAAGTCCTGTTAGCCTGTTCCACTCCTCGCCGAGGTCGTAAGCGTAAGGAAAGCTATTCCTGAGGTTCAGTGCCTCATCCCCTATGCACAGGGAGGCATCCTCTCCCGAGACGACCTCCTCGGGCTCTATGCGGTAGCCCTTCTTCAGCAGATACAGGAGTAGATACCTTGAGGTCAGGGAATTGGGTGTTATCTTTACCTTCCTCACCTCTTCAAGGGGAACCCGGGAAAGGAGGAGAACGGAGCAGACCTTTTTTATTGAGGATATCGAAAGGTCCGGCAGGACATAGTAGAGCTCGGGGTTGAAGAAGTACTCCGCGGAGGAGACTATACCCGCATCTATGCTTCCTTCCCTCAGGAGCTTGACAAGCTCGGTAGGATGCCCCTCAACAAGCTCAAACCCCGTGAGGGAGTAAAAGAGAGGAAGTGTATTTGAGTAAGCTACCTTTCCTACACGGAGCATATCTTTACGATTATAGTTTGAATTATGCAAAAGGGGGAGCTACTTCATCTAATCCTCTCCATGGTTATGGGGGTGTCTCTGAGCTTCCTTATACACATGTCTCTGGATCCCTTCCTCTCTTATTACGGTGTGAGCGATTTCCACCTCTTTCTCCTGTTTCTTCCCCTATCGCTTATATACATTCTCAGGCTCAGGGTTTCGCTCCCCAGAGCTATATTCGTATCTCTGTATCTGTCCTTTATTCTGGCTTTCCCCGCCGGAAGGCACATCTTCTTCTCAAGCCTCTACTACAGGCTCCTGCTCAAAAGGTCCTGGGAAGAGTCCTTGAGGAAGGGCTTTATAGCGGGGGTAATAGCCCTCTTCATCTTTGCGGTAAGCTGTTACAGCCTCCTCACTCTCTTCTTTCTCTCCTCAGGTGGTAGGAGCTGGTAGCTCAGAGCTTGTTGGAAAGCTCAACGAACTCCTCAAGCTTCTTCTTTGCCCTACCGCTGTCTATGGACTCCTTAGCCATCTCAAAGGCTGTCTTTCTATCCTCGGTCTTTCCGCTTGCCAGAATACCGAAGGTCGCATTCAGGAGAACTATGTCCCTGTGGGGTCCCTCCTCACCCTCAAGGACTGCAAAGCCCATCCTGAAGCTCTCCTCCGGAGAGGTTATGCACACCTGAGAAAGCTCCCTCCTCTGGACGCCAAGCTCTTCGGGGACGAACTCATAAAGATGAACCTCGCCCTTGTCCACCTCACCCACAAGGGTAGCATCCGCTATTGAGACCTCATCTATCCCGTCCCTGCCATGAACCACAAAGGCTTTCTCTATCCCGAGCCTCTTTAGAACGTGTGCAAGCTTATCCACCAGCTTGTCGGAAAAAACACCCATTATCTGCCTCTTGGCACCCGCAGGGTTAGACAAAGGACCTATGAGATTGAATAACGAACGGACGCCCACCTCTCTCCTCGGACCTATCACCCTCTTCATAGCGGGGTGGAAGAGAGGGGCAAACATGAAGCCTATACCGATTTCCTCAATCATCTTTGCAACCTTCTGGGCAGGGAGGTCTATCTTTGCTCCCGCCTGCTCAAGGAAGTCCGCACTCCCACACTTGGAGGAGACAGACCTGTTGCCGTGCTTTGCCACCCTAACGCCCGCACCCGCAAGGACGAAGGCTGTTACCGTTGAGACGTTAAAGGTTCCGCTCTTGTCTCCTCCCGTCCCGCAGGTATCCACAAGCTCCTCGGGGTTTGATACCTCAACCTTAGTTGCCCTCTCTCTGAAGAACCTGCCTGCCCCCTCTATCTCCTCAACGGTCTCCCCTTTCATCTTTGTTCCCATTATGAAGGCACCTATCTGGGCGTCCGTTGCGTTCCCGTCCACTATCTCCCTCAGAGCTGAATAGACCTCCTCTGAGGAGAGGTCCTCCATCTCAGAAAGCCTGTGAAGTATTGCCCTTATGTCCATGGGGTTAAATTATATAACCATGGCGGATATAGCGCTCAGGTATCTTCCCAGGTACACGCTTAAGGATTACGAAAGCTGGAAAGGGGACTGGGAGCTTATAGAGGGAGTTCCTTACGCCCTTGCATCTCCCACCTTTGAACATCAGCGAGTTGTTGGGAGAATATTCAGGTTTGTAGATGAACAGCTTGAAGAAAAATGTCCTGAATGCACTGCAGGCATAGATACAGATTACGTAATAGATGAACATACTGTTGTTAGACCTGATGTTTTTATAGTTTGTGGGAAAATAGAAGGAAAAATTTTAAAGACTCCGAAAGTAATATTTGAAGTGGTATCCGAAAGCACTTCCGAGAAAGATGAGAAACTAAAGTTTGAACTCTACGAAAGAGAAAGCGTTGAATACTACGTTATAGTTTTTCCTTCACTCAAGAAAGCTAAAGTTTACAGGCTGTCCGATGGAAAGTACAGGAAGATTAAAGATGTAGTCAATGACTGCTTAGAGCTTGAAATAGATGAATGCAGAATTTATTTAGACTTTTCAAAAGTCTGGATTACATAAGTCCGTATTTTTTGAGAATGGCTTCAAGTTCCTTATCGGTTTTGGCTTTTTCTCTCAAAGCTTCTACGAGCTTCCTTAACTTCCCTTCTCTCTCAAGATATTCAATAGTGTCCTCCCTCGCCTTCCTGATTATCGTCCTCCTGTCCCAGTATGCAAAACCGATAACCGCAACTACCAGGGCTATCTGTCCTGCAAATATCCCCACCATTATGTTCACGAGCCTGTTCAGTTCGTTGTTTATCTGCTCAAAGCGTTTGTCTACCTGTTCAAATCTTTTGTCCACTTGCTCAAACCTTTTGTTCATGTCCTCTCTGAGCTCCGTTATCCTTTTATCCATCTGCTCAAATCTCTTATCCACTTGTTCCATAAACACTTTCAGTGTAGTCTCAAGCCTTATCAGTCTTTCTCTATCTTCCTGAGTAAAGCCCGTTTCTTTTGAGAAGGTAAGGCTTCCGCAGAGGAGAAAGGCAAAGAGTAGGTAAGTCAGAGCTTTCATCTTATATATAATATCCCTCAGGGAGGTATATGCGATGGGGGGACCGGTTCAGTCCTCGGTCCTGAGGCGGTCAGCTCTCCTGCAGGTACTCGTAGCGCTCCTTTTCATAGTTGGTTGTGCTTCACCGCCGAAAACCACCGGTAAGCAGAGACCCGTAAAAACAGGAACCGTTTACGGCAACATCTTCAAACTAAAGTGGAAAAAGTACGTAGGCATACACAACTTTGCAATCACAAACCACCCCCTTATATTCGGAGAGTATGTCCTTCACGCAAGTGATGGAGATCAAAACAACGAAAAAGATCCCAAAGACAAGCTCTACGTCTTTGACAGGGAAGGAAACCTGCTCTGGAGCTTTGAAGGAACTACCGACACGGACGGAGTCGTCGCAAGCCCTCGGTTTATAGTCGTCTCGGACGAAAACGGCCACGTTTACGCCCTCTCTTGGGAAGGAAAGCTCATATGGAAGTTCAAAGCAAAGGATAGGGTCTTATCCATGTCAGCGGGAGATCTGAACAAGGACCTATACCCAGACGTCGTCGTGGGAAGTGATGACGACTACGTTTACGCTCTTTCCGGAAAGGACGGTTCACTGATGTGGAAGTTCAAAACGGGAGATTACATTCGGTCCTCCCCCGCGTTGGGAGATCTGGACAAGGACGGATACCTGGACGTCGTCGTGG
>JALSTO010000038.1 GCA_026983685.1 Aquificaceae bacterium
TACCTACGTAGCCCTCTTTCTTGATGCAACGGACAGGAGGAGCCTTGAGGCTAATCTGCGCTCTCTGGCTTACTATGATTCGCTAACCGGACTCCCTAACAGAGCCCTGCTCTACGACCACCTCTCCCAGGTTCTGTTCAGAGCAAGGAAGGATAAGGGGAAAGTGGCTGTTGTATTTCTTGATGTTGACAACTTCAAGCTAATAAACGATACCCTTGGTCACGATGTAGGGGATAGCCTCCTGAAAGCTTTTGCAGGCAGACTTGTTTCACACTTTCCCCAGAATACTATGGTTTCAAGGTTTGGAAGCGATGAGTTTGTTGTAGTTCTTGACACCCTCTCAACCATTGACGATATAGGTGAGCTCGTATCGGGCTTCCTCAGAAGCGCCCAGACTCCTTTCTTCATCAACGACCACAAGATATACATAACCGTAACTGCTGGCATAAGCGTATTCCCCATAGATGGGAGCGAACCCCAGACCCTTCTCAGGAATGCGGACATAGCTATGCACCATGCAAAGGAGCTCGGCAAAAGCTCCTTCAAGTTCTTCACCAACGAGCTTAATCTCAAAGTTAGCGAGAAGTTCACCCTACAGCTTGAGTTGAGAGAAGCCCTTCAGAAGGAAGAGTTTGACCTCTACTACCAGCCCCAGTTTGAGCTTGCATCGGGAGAGATCGTGGGTGTGGAAGCCCTGATAAGGTGGCACCACCCAGATAAGGGTGTGATACTTCCCGGCAGGTTTATGCCTGTTGTGGAGGAGACGGATCTCATCATACCTCTAGGAGAGTGGGTGATCAGGAGAGCGTGTATAGACGGGAGAAGGTTGCTTGACAACGGCTTTGCCTTGAAGATAGCGGTGAATATATCCGCCAAGCAGATAGCTGTGGGAGGTTTTTTGGAGAGCCTTGAGAAGATTCTGAGTGAAACAGGCTTTGAGCCGAACCACCTTGAGGTGGAGATAACGGAAAGTGCCCTGATGAAGAACAAACATGAGGCGGCGGAGGTTTTGAGGAAGCTGAAGAGAATGGGTATATCTATAGCAATAGATGACTTTGGGACGAGCTACTCATCCCTGAACTACTTAAAGTACTTTCCTGTTGATAAGCTTAAGATAGACAGGTCCTTTATAGGAGATGTTATCTCGGACCCGAACGATGTGGCTATAGCAACGACCATAATAGCCATAGCCCACAACCTCGGGCTCAGGGCAACCGCTGAGGGTGTTGAAACTGAGGAACAGCTTGTGTTTCTTAAGCTATGGCAGTGTGATGAGGCACAGGGCTTCTACTTTTCTCCTCCTGTAACCTTTGAAAGCCTCTTGGAGATGTTGAAGAACAGGAACTTTAGGATTAAAGGTGTATGATAGTGTCGGCCATAATGTAGCTTCTCATGACCAACTCTCTGAGCTCTTCGGGTTCAACACCTATGTCCTTTGCTATGCTTCTCAGTATGCTCACATCTTCAGCCCTTTTGGCGTTCCTTATTTCTGTCTCATATTCTTCAAGTAAAATTGCCATATTGAGCATTGATGCCATCCTGCTACTCTTATCGGTGAAGGCTGATATCACGAGGTCGTCCACGTTCACCTCCTTGAGGAAATCAACAACATCCTCCTCAAGGATAAGGTCTATGAGGGAGAACAGACCCACGAGGTAAGCTTCGCTTGTATTTTCGGGCATAAGGTTTCTGGCAAGCTCCTCCATTATCTTTGCCCTTATAAGGGACTTCTTCCACACCACGGGGTTTTCAACGCTGGCGTAATCGTTCATAGCGAGGACGAGAATAAAATTTTTCAAGTTCTTGAGTCCGAAGTAAACGGAAGCCTGTTCAATGCTATTTATCTTCTTGCGTAGGGCGAAGTAAGCTGAGTTTATGAATCTGAGGAGCTTTGCGCTCAGGCCCGCGTCCGTCTCTATTACCTTTGCGAACTCTGAGGGAGTGCGGGCTGTGTTCATCAATACCAGGAGCCTGAGGAGGGTAGTCTTGAGAAAAGGTGCAAGCTTTATCCTCTTTATAGGCTCCGCAGGAGACACCCTCTCGCCCTGAATGTAGTCCGCCAGATTAGAGAACTTCTGGTAGAGTTCCTGGCTATCGATCCCGCTCACGAGTACCTTTGTGCCTGTGTTCCTGACCCTTACAATATCTTCGGTTGAAGCACTATCCGCAACGAACTCTACGATATCCGCAACTCTAATTATTTCCCCGTGCTCAAAAAGGAGTTCGCTGTTGACCACTATAACTGCCCCTTCCTTTTTCAAGCTCTCAGCTGTATCAAGCACGTGGTGATAAACGGTCCCTCCTGAACCGACGCCAGCCCTGTGAAGCTTATAGCCAACTGCCTTCTGATTGAGAAGCTCGTAGATTTTTAGCAGGAGTGTATCTATCGGAAGTGTTAGAAAGACCCTCTTTCCCTCTCCGGCGCGCTTTATCCCGTACTCTGCAAGAGTCCTGACCTTAACCACCGGTAGCTTGTTTTCGGACACATTTTCTGGATAGCCTTCTTCATCAGGTTCCAGCAAGAACTCGTACCCCAGCTTTCCTCCTTCCCTGTCAAGTATGGGTTGCCTCTTTGCTACAAGGTCCATAACTGATAAATCGCCCCTAACATCTGAGTTTATAACAGCTGTACACAGCGGAGCTTGACGTTCTGGAGGGCTTAAATTAAAATTATCCTTTGTGTCTGCTGGCGTAGCTCAGACGGCAGAGCGCGGGATTTGTAATCCCGTGGTCGCGGGTTCAAGTCCCGCCGCCAGCTATAGGCTGGTAGGAGGGGTGGCCGAGCGGCCAAAGGCAGGGGACTGTAAATCCCCCGGGCTTCGCCCTGCGCAGGTTCGAATCCTGCCCCCTCCACCATGAAGCGGGTGTAGCTCAGTTGGTAGAGCAGCGGCCTTCCAAGCCGCAGGTCGCGGGTTCGAGTCCCGTCGCCCGCTCCATATAATTAAAGAGGAGGGCTGTTATGGGGGGTGTTATAATATTTATTGTTCTCTTATTTGTAACTAATCTTTCCTATGCTGTGGAAACAGCACTCGGATTTGGAAAGTTAACCCCTGACAAGGACATAATAAGCCTTCTGAAAGAATGTAACTCAAAGATAAGAGCTCTCTGGTATGCATCTCCGTATGGAGGAGGTGGCTCCGCTTCAAGACAAGAATGGTATGAACCCGAGAGGTTCTTCATCATGATGAGGAAGAACATACTTGAAATTTATCGCGACATGTATCTTGCCAACTTGGTGACCTTTAAAATAATTCTGGATAATAATCTTTTAAGTAAAGAAGAATTGGAAAGATACCCAAAGCTTCTAAAATACATAAAAAGCCTCGTAAACGGATACTATCAATATAGTAAAGGCTTTGACCACATAAAAAATGGAGGTCCTGTCGTCTATGCGGTTTTAGTAGATACGGACAATGTGAGCTGTCTTGAGGATAGTGGATTAGTTAAAGAGGTGAGCGTTAATCACTTCCCTCTATTCAGTGTTTTCCTTAAGTATGTTCCATACTACTTCAGGCCTGAACAATATGGTAAGTACTACTTCTTTCCTGAAATTAAAAATGCTGATGCAGAAGAGTTATATATGATGATTAAAAAGGCTGTAAAAGAAACCATTAACAATCAGGAGTTTGCTGAATATTACAAAAAATTATATATAGAGACGGGCTTTTACGACCAGCGACTTGAGTTCTTAAGGCACATGATTGAGAAGTCAAAGAGAAAATCTTCGCCTTCTCCTACGTATTTTCCAAGTGATGGGACCATACTTTATACGGGAACAAATGTAGTCAGATATGATGAAATAACTTGGGATTTACCCGGAGACTGGTCGGTGAACAAACCCGGTTACGAACACGACCTTGTTGCAAGAAGAGATTATTTCACCGGGTGCGTTTCATCTACCAGTTTGCCCTAAGGGTATGATGACTGCCCGACCGCCTGTGTATCTGAATTAACAGGAGATTACTGTGCTTTCTCCTTTGGCACATACAACGCTTTGCTTATAGAGCCAGGGTTTCTCTATCAAGGAGAGGTCCAGTTAATCAGAGGTCCTTCAAGCTATACGGACTTCAGGCTCAACGCTCAGGAAGTCTTTCACTCACCTGTATGTTTTAAGTTCTTCAACAGATGGATATGCATACCCTGTCCCTTTGATACCCCGTGGTGTATGGGAGGAACTCCTTATAGGGAAGGGAATCCTGACCTTCTGTGTCCGAAAAACTCTCTCATACTTAAGAAATGTGAGTTCAGGAGGTTCTTTCCTTACAGTAGCTCGTGGACGGATAAATACGATTGCACAGATGCTATTTGGTGTGATTAAATTATTATCCTCAGCCCAGGTAGCTCAGTCGGTAGAGCGCACCCTTGGTAAGGGTGAGGTCGCCGGTTCAAGTCCGGTCCTGGGCTTAAGATAAGAATTGTTTTTTTCTTCAAATAGCATTATTATATTCTGTTAGCTCAAAACACTTGCGGAGGTGAAGGAAAGAGATGGCTAAGGAGAAATTTGAGAGGACAAAGGAGCACGTAAACGTAGGGACAATAGGGCACGTAGACCACGGCAAGAGCACCCTGACCTCA
>JALSTO010000039.1 GCA_026983685.1 Aquificaceae bacterium
CGCATGGAAGAGCCCCCTGACCTTTTTGGTCTCAAGGGTGGGATAGAGCTCCGTCGGCGGAACAACATCGTACTCAATGGCATAGGCGGGTCTTATGAGCTCCACGTTCTCAAGTCCGGGTATGGAACGGTAGAGCTCCCACTGGATCTCCTCGGGGAGGGAGGTGGAGAGTCCGTTTGGATAGACCTCAATGGTGTCAAGACCTTCCGGCTCCAAAAATACGGTGTGTCTGGGCTTTTCGGGGAACTTCACCACCTTGTCCTCAATAGAGGGGCAGTATCGGGGTCCAATTCCCTTTATGAGACCGCCGTAAAGGGCGGTTTTATCAAGGTTCTTCCTTATTATCTCGTGGGTCTTTTCGGTTGTGTAGGTTATCCAGCAGTCTATCTGCTCCTTACCCGGTTCAAACCAGTAAGAGCCTACGGGTTCAGTCCAGAAGGAGAACTTGGGTGGTGGGTCGTCTCCCGGTGCCCTCTCAAGGACGGAGTAGTTAATTGTCCTTGCATCAAGCCTTGCGGGAGTTCCCGTCTTAAAGCGCAGGAGGGGAAAGCCCAGCCTTCTGTAGAAATTCGCAAGGCTCTCGGACCTCGGCTCCCAGGCTCTTCCTGCTGGGAAGGTCTTATCGCCTATGTATATAAGTCCGTTGAGGAATGTGCCCGTTGTAACCACAACAGCCTTTACCTTGTACTCAATCCCCAGCTTTGTCCTGACCGCAACAACCTCATTTCGGGAGTTCAGAACTATGTCAACCACCTCGTCCTGCTTTATATAGAGATTCTCCTGATTTTCACAGACCTTCTTCATATACTCCCTGTATCTCTTCTTGTCTGCCTGCGCCCTGGGGGACTGAACAGCCTTACCCTTGCGGGTGTTGAGCATCTTGAACTGGATTCCGGTCCGGTCAATAGCCCTGCCCATCTCGCCTCCGAGGGCATCAATCTCCCTAACCACTATCCCTTTGGCTATACCGCCTATGGCGGGGTTGCAGGACATCTGACCTATGGAGTCCGCGTTCAGGGTAAAGAGGACCGTCTTTACCCCCATCCTCGCAGAGGCGAGGGCAGCCTCTATGCCCGCGTGACCTCCTCCTATGACCGCAACTCCAAACTCATCAATCCGCATCAGGGATAAAAATATAGGCATAATTCTTCAGTTATGGGAAGTAAGAACCGCTCCATCAGGGTTCCCCACGACCAGATAGAGGGGGTTGAAGGCTTTTTAAGGTCTTCGGGGCTGAAGAAAAGGCAGGTCAAGAATACCCTCTGGAGCTACGAAGGAGAAGGAGTTTACCTCAACATGTACCCCTCCGGCATTCTGCTCATTCAGGGTAGGGACGGGGACAGGTGGGCTGAGAAGATCCTTGAGAGGATAGAGCCTCCTGAAGGACCCCTTGCGGGGTGTGATGAGGTTGGGAAGGGAGATATATTTGGACCACTCGTCCTGTGCTGTGCTGTCATCCCGCCCGAGAGCTTCAGGAAGGTGCTCAGTTTGGCTCCCAAAGACTCCAAGATCATGAAGGATGAGGAGGTTCTCCAGAAGGCGGAGAAATTAAAGAGGTTGGTCAGGACGAGGTGTATAGTCCTGATGCCAGAAAGACTGAACGAACTCTACGAAAGGTATGGGAACATAAACAGGCTCATGGACGACGCCTACAGAAAGATAATCATGAACATCAGAGAGGAACTCAATCCTGAGAGGATATATGTTGACAGATACTCGGGCAGGAACCCCTTTCAGGATATTGAGGGAGTCCTTTTCTTTGAGAAGGGTGAGAGGGATGTTGCGGTCAGCGTGGCGAGTATAATAGCCCGCGCTAAGTTTCTGAAGAAGGTAAAGGAGCTTGAGGGAGAGCTCGGAAGGAAGATTCCGAAGGGTGCAAGCTCAGAGGCGAAGGAGCTCGCCCACAGTATCCTCAGAGAGAAGCCTCAGCAAGCCAAGAGATTCCTGAAGCTCAGCTTCATTCAATCCTGACGTCTATCTCCCTCCTCTGTCCCTGGCGAAGGACCACCACCCTGAGGCTGGGCTCATTCCTCAGAGCCTGAAGTATCCTGAAGGCATCCTCTCCGCTCTTTATGGTCATGTTGTTGATGGAAACAAGTATGTCTCCCTTTCTGAGACCAGCCCTGTAGAAGAGGCTTCCCGGCTTTACCCACTCAAAGATGAAGCCCTCGGTCTTGCCGTTCTTAACGTAGGGAACGAGCCTTATCTCTCTGAACATTATCCCGGGGTCCCTCGTTATCCTCTCAACCTCCCTTCTGGATATCCTTATCTCGGAGGAGGACCCAGCTGGAGCTGGTTCATTAGCAGAGGGTTCGGGAGGAGACACCCTCAGCCTGAGTTCCTCTCCTCCGACCTCAAGGAGTGCTCCCTTCCGCCAGACCCTCTTCAGCCTCACTCCCTGTTTCTCCTTACCTTCCTCCAGCACGAGAGTCTTTCCGTCAACCTTGAGCAGGGCAAAGTTCCTGACACCGACCGCTGTTCCAAGGAGCTTGATCTTGGTGCTTTTAACCCCCGCACTCTGGACGATCTCACCCCCCTTCTCCTGCGGAAAAACCTTTCTGAAGGCTTCAAGGACAGGGCTTATGTCAATCTCTTCCCTCTTAACACTGGGCACGTTTACCTTCCTTAGGCTCTCCTTCAGGGTAAAGTAGAGACCTGCGGTGGCGAGGAGAAGAGAAAGGGATGCGACAAGTGGAAGGGATAGGATAAGCCAGTTCATTATAATTATTTTATGACTGTAAAGAGGTACGATGCGGTAGTTGTAGGTGGCGGAGGCGCAGGTCTGAGAACCGCCATAGAGATAGCGAGGGACCCTTCCCTTAAGGTTGCAGTGGTCTCAAAGGTATATCCTACCCGTTCCCATACAGGTGCTGCGCAGGGAGGTATGAACGCAGCGCTCGGGAACGTTGTTCCCGATGATAGCCCCGAAGCCCATGCCTACGATACGATAAAGGGTTCTGACTTCCTCGCGGATCAGGATGCGGTCTTCTTCATGACGGAGAACGCTCCCGAGATAATCTACGAGCTTGACAGGTGGGGCGTTCCCTTCTCAAGGCTTGAGGATGGCAGGATAGCCCAGAGACCCTTCGGCGGAGCTTCCTTTCCAAGGACGGTATATGCAGCGGACAAGACTGGGCACGTCCTCCTCCATACCCTCTTTGAACAGGCTCTTTCTAAGGACAACATAGACTTCTACAACGAGTTCTTCCTCCTTGACCTTATCCATGACGGCGAGAGGGTCAAGGGTGTCTCCATATACGATATAAAGAACGGGGAGGTTCTCACCCTCCAGACAAAGGCTGTTGTCTTAGCCACGGGAGGGTTTGCAAGGATATACTGGTTCAGGAGCACCAACGCTATAGGGAACACAGGTGACGGACAGGCTGTAGCCCTCAGAAACGGCATCCCCCTCAAGGACATTGAGTTCATCCAGTTCCATCCTACGGGTCTCGCCAAGACGGGGATACTCCTCTCGGAAGCCTGCAGGGGTGAGGGAGGGTATCTTGTCAACAGGCTGGGGGAGAGGTTCATGAAGAGATACGCTCCCGAAAAGATGGAGCTCGCACCGAGGGACATGGTATCAAGGGCTATTGAGTACGAGATAATGGAGGGAAGGGGTGTGGGTGAAGGGGCGAGGGCATACATATACCTTGACCTCAGACATCTCGGTGAGGAGAAGATAAGGGAACGCCTCCCTCAGGTAAGACAGCTCGCCATAGACTTTGAAGGAGTTGACCCTGTAAAGGACCTCGTCCCCATAAGGCCGACAGCCCACTACTGCATGGGCGGGGTTCACGTGACCGATTACAGAACCTCAGAGACTCCCATGAGGGGATTGTATGCCATAGGTGAGTGTGCCTGCGTGTCTGTACACGGAGCCAACAGGCTCGGTGGAAACTCTCTAATAGAGCTCCTCGTCTTCGGGAAGTTCGGAGGTATGGCTGTAAGGGAGTTTGTTAAAAACAGCGACTACGCTGAGATATCGGAGGGAGAGGCAAAGTCGGGTGAGGAGTTCATAGAGAGGCTTTTCAAGAGAGAGGGGAAAGAGAACCTCGCTCAGGTGAGGGCACAGATGGGTGAGATAACCTGGGCAAAGATGGGAATATTCAGGGACGAGAAGTCCCTTAAAGAAGCCTACGAGGATCTTTCCGAGCTCCTTGAGAGGTGGGAGAACATCCCCGTGGTGGACAAAACGAGGGTGTTTAACACCAACCTCATTGAACTCCTTGAGCTCAGGAACATGCTTGAGCTGGCAAGGGCTGTAGCCTGGGGAGCACTCCACAGGAAGGAGTCAAGGGGCGGACACTCCCGCGAGGACTACCCCGATAGGGACGATGAGAACTTCCTCAAGCACTCCCTCGTTTACTACGATAACGGTTCTCTCAAGATAGAGTACATACCTGTGAGGATAACGAAGTACCAGCCAGCGGAGAGGAAGTATTAGCCCCTTATGAACTTCAGGTACTCCCCTATACCCTCCTCAAGGCTGTACTCGGGCTCGTATCCGAGCTCTTCCCTCGCTTTGCTTATGTCCGCCTGG
>JALSTO010000040.1 GCA_026983685.1 Aquificaceae bacterium
AAAAGGTTTAGGCTTTGCACCGGTCAGCTTAAACATAGCTTTAAATTTATATTAACCGCAATCAAAACCGAGAAGCTCTTTTAGCTTCTTATAAGGGTCATCACTCTTCATAAGGACTGTTCCCACAAGGAAGGCATCAACCTGCAGGTTAAGAAGCTCCTCTATCTGTTCCCTGCTCTCTATCCCGCTTTCAGCTATTACAAACTCAGCACCGAGGTCCTTTATCTTCGGTGCGAGCTCCTTTGAAAGACCCAGATTCATCTCAAGGGTGTCAAGGTCCCTGTTGTTTATACCCACAACTCGTGCTCCTGAATCAAGGGCAAGCTTCGCCTCCTCTAAGGAGAAGACCTCAACGAGAGGCACGAGTCCGAGCTCCTCGGAAAATTCTATCAGGGACCTCAGCCTCTCAGGGGTCAGCATCCTGACTATCAGGAGCAGGGTATCCGCCCCGTAGGCTTTAGCCTCAAGAACCTGAACCTCATCTATTATGAAGTCCTTCCTAAGGACTGGAATGCTGACAGCTTCCCTGACCTTTGCAAGGTCCTCAAGAGAGCCTCCGAAGAACTCCCTGTCGGTCAGAACGGACACCGCAACTGCCCCGGCGGATTCATAGAGCTTTGCCTGTTCTGCAGGGCTGACCTCCTTTATCTTTCCCATTGAAGGGGATGCTTTCTTCACCTCAGCGATTATCTTTGTCCTGCAACTTTTCAGTGCATCCGTAAAGCTGTAGTACTTATCCCTATTTTCAATCAACCTTTCAAGGAAGCTCAAGTAATCCCTGTCCTCTTTCAGCTCCTTCTTCTTTGCATCAAGGACCTTCTCCAAGAAACCCATTTACTCTTCTCCGAGCCTCCTGTTTATCTCACAAACCATGTCCTTAAAAGATATGCTTCCGTAGTGCCTTTTCTCAAGGTCTCTACCTATCCCCTCTACAGCGCCCTCAAGGTGGTGGGAGCGTATCCCATGGTGAAGAGAAAGCTTAGCTTCAACGTAAGCCCCCAGAACATCGCAGAGCTTAACGAGCTCTCCATCAACGGGATTGAGCTCATCAGTGTTTAACTTCTCATCTATAAACTCAACCTTCCTTACTCTCTTGCCATCCCATATCCTGTTTGAGAACTCATCTCCCTCTCCCAAGAAGCCGAGTATGTAACAGAACTCACTTTTAAGAAAGTCTGGAAGAAGGGGCAGTATAACGAGCTCCACCTGTTCCCTCTCGTACTTCTTCAGGATGTCCGCTATTCCTGCCTCTCTCTTGACAGGAGCTATAACGTCCCTCGTGGTTACCTCTGGAAGGTCATGGAACAGCCCGGTGAAGAAGTTGAGGAACCTCCTCCTTGAGCAGGCACCCATTTTAAGAGATAGAAGGTAGGATAGACTCGCAACTATGAACATATGACCCAATACGGTGGTAAGGGGTATCCGTGGTGAAAGGATCCATCTCTTCTGAAACCTGAGCTGTCCAACAAGGTCTATGAAGTTAAAGGTCTTCTTCTTCAGGTATATCCTGTGAACCGCTGAGAGGTCAAAGAAGTCCTCTATAGTGTCCTCAATCTCCTCCTTAACCTTCTCTATGCCGTAAAAGCGTATGCCAACCGAGTATATCATCTGGAACTCCCAGTAGGTCGCCAGAAAGTGGGAGGCTTTTACTATTCTCTTCTCTATGTTTTCCTCATCCGTTGATATGTAAGAGCTGAACCTCTCAAAAATTTGGGGGTCAAACTCCTTCAGAGAGTCTCCGACCTTTTTAATAAGAAAAGTGTTTATATCCTTCCTCCTTTCCCTCAAGAGCCTGTGAAACACCTGGGGTTTTATATCAGTGAGGACAGCCCGCTGGAGTGCCTCAAATACAAGCCCCTCTATAAGGTAGTTCCAGTCAATCTTCACTCCTCTGAGGTTCTCCTCATACCTCCCAACCACGTAGGCTATGGCTGCCTTGTGAGCCTGCTTATCAAGTTCGGTAATGTGAAAGGGCTTAGGGTGGTCGTTCCACCTCTCTATGTAGGCGAGGTCGTAGAGCTTTAGAAGTATGCCTACGAGACCGCTGTGCATACCTATGATTCTATCAGAAGTGCCTGTAACCACCTTCCATCGCCTTTCCATCTACAAAAACACCCTCTCCTTCGGAGAGGGTCCCTATCTCACTCATGTCCATAAAAGGGTTCCATCTTTCCCTCGGGTGGGTAAACAGGAGCTGATAGTCCTCCCCTCCATAAAGGGCATACTCTTTAGGGTCTTTGCGGTATTTATCGCAGAATCTCTTCAACTCGTCCGATATAGGTAATTTGGAGCTCTCTATATCTATCCTCACACCACTCCTCTCACTGATATGAAGGGCGTCAGCCACCAAGCCGTCGCTTATGTCCATGCTGGCGTTGGCGTACTTCTGTATGTGCTTCACATAATCTATCCTCGCTGTAGGTCTGAGATGCCTCTCTATAAGTGTTAGCTCAAAGTCTTCATAGCTTTCCTTATCCATCTTAAGGAGCTCAAGTCCAGCCCTTGAGTCTCCAAGGGTGCCCGAGACGAAGAGACTATCTCCCGGCTTAGCTCCGCCCCTACCTACAGCCCTTTTACTCTTTCCTACAAGGAATATATCAATACCTATCCTATCCGCCCTTGAGATATTTCCGCCGACAACCCTGCACCCGTAAAAATCGCAGGCTCTCTTTATCCCTTCATACATCCTTTCAACCAGGGATACCTCCACGTCGGGTAGCATGAGGGATATGAGAGCCCACTCGGGAGTGCCACCGTTTCCGACCACATCGCTCACATTCACGCTGATCGCCTTCCATCCGACAGCCTCGGGGGGATACCTTCTAAGAAAATGAACATCCTCAAGCATGAGGTCGGTTGTGAGGAGAAGGTTCTCACCGCAGAGCTCTAAAAGGGCACAGTCGTCCCCTATCACCTCTGAACGGAGTATCTTCTTTAGCCTTTCTATGAGCCCAAACTCACCTATGTCCGAGAGGCGATCACTCATTGGATTTTAAGATAGCGCAGAAACCTGTCCCGTAAACCATCACGATGCTCACGTCATACTCAGCTCTCAGCCTCCTCCTCTTTAGATAGGCTCTCCCCTCATGGTGAGAAAGCCTTACGTCCCCCGCTCCGTAGAGAACTATCTTTCCAGCTCCCGGACTCCTTCCACAGCTCTTCTTCATGACATTCTTTACCCTTCTCTCAAAAGCTCTGAAGCATTCATCAACACACCTACCTATATCTTTTTCGGTGCCAACCGGACAAACACAGGTTTTCTCAAGAAGCCTGCCGCTGATCACCTCAAGCTTACCCATGTAGTTCTCCGGAGAGCCGGTAAAGATACCACCAAATAGAAGCCTCCTCTCCTGTCCAAAGCAAAGGGTTGTAAAAATAAGGATAAGGAAAAATCCCCTCATCTTAAATTTGGTATCGTTGTGTTCCCCGATACTTTTACTCTAAACTTTTGCACGACATGAGCCACCTCCTATCAAGTTTCGGAGCAGGAACAGAACAAGCTTGTCATCAGGAAAAGGAGAGAACCTCAAACATCGTCCTACAAGCATCTCAACAAACCTCAGAAGATCAATCAGCAAAAGCACAAAAGGAGGAAATACCAAAGACAGCAAGTATCGCTTGAAGTCAAACCCTTCAAGCCTTGAAATAAGCCTAAGAAGAGCAACATGCCATACAGCCATTATCCAGAGCCTTATAGCTCTGAGCTTCCTAACCATGTAGCTCTCAAGCCCAAGAGACTTGAGAACCTTTATCTCACTCTCTATCTGCCACCTCTGTCTGTAGTAGTTCTCAAGCTTCTTCTTGCTAAGCCTTTTGTTGCTTACCACAACCCTTTCTTTATCAGTTCCCTCCCTCAACCTGTATGCATATACAGGCTTATCTACTCCGAAGAGCTTTATCCTCTCAGTCTCAGGAAACCACAAATCTATAAGCTTCTCTCCTGTTTCTTCATCCTTCCTCCCCTGACTCACTCCGCAGACAAAGTCTATTTCCTCAGACAAAAGGAAGTTCAGAAGTTTGTTACAGGTAAGCCCTGCGTCGCACAGGAATACAAGGTTTGGTAAAAAGCTCCTCAGGGTGGGTAGAAGTCTTTTAAGAGCTACAATCAGAGCATCCACAGGTTTGGTGTTGTGCAGGATTTCAAGGTGCAGGGGTATTCTCAGCTTGCCAACTGACAGGATTATAACCAAAGCCCTGTGAGCGAAAAGAGTCTTCTTGAGGGAAGGATCATAGAGCTTTTTCACTCCTTCAAATTTTGAGCCTGTTTTTCTCAGGAGTGTGGTATCTGCTATGAGGAAGGCTCTGTGGGAGGAACTGAGTTTGTGGAGGAGCTGGGATATAAGGCTATGGATTTCAGGCATAGGGTTGAAGTCAGAACTGCTGAGGAATCTTGAAAGTGTTGAGGCAGAATAGGTTGGAGATGAAGACAGGGTGTAAGGGAAATGTGAGAAAATATTGAGTAGGGTTTTGTATTTGGTTTCTTCAAACATGTTCCACCTCCCTGGGGATTTCTC
>JALSTO010000041.1 GCA_026983685.1 Aquificaceae bacterium
TTGACCTCCCCCACGTCGTCAGATACGCCGTCTTTTACGGTGTTCCAAAGATAACCGTCTCACTGAACATAGAGACGAGCCTCTCCCACCTCCTTTGGGCATTGCTTTCAATCAGGCACAGCGTTGTCAAGGAGATGAAAGAAAGACTTCAGGAGGTTGACCGCTGGATACAGACCTTAAGGAGGTACTCCTTCATAAGTGAGGACTTCATAGAGAGGACACCCGACCTTGCTAAGAGGATAGAGACTCTGAGGAAGGAGATAGGTAGCTTCCTCCTCTCGGAGGATGTCAGGAGGCTCATAGAGACGTCGGAGGAGATAACCCTCAGGAGGAATGAGGAAGGGGAATACACCATAGTGGTCGCAGACGTGACTGGATACCTCCAGGCTTCGGGAAGAACCTCAAGGATGTACGCAGGGGGTATAACCAAAGGGCTCAGCTATCTGCTCGTTGATGACTTGAGGGCTCTAAACAACCTCATGAGGAAGGTTCGCTGGTTTAATGAGGACGTGAAGTTTATGCCCGCCAAGGAGGTCCAGCTTGAGAGCATCCTTAAAGAGATAGACGAAGACAGGAAAAGAGTCAGGGAGCTCCTTGAGGGAGCTGGGAACATAGAGAGGAAGGAGCACATAAAACCGATCCTTCTCGTGGTTGAGTCTCCCAACAAGGCGAGAACGATAGCTAACTTCTTCGGAAAGCCTATATCAAGGCGTTTCGGTGAGTTTGAGGTCCTTGAGGTAGCCGCAGGGGACCTCTATCTGATGATAACCTCCTCCCTCGGACACATCCTTGACCTTACCAAAGAAGGCGGATTTCACGGAGTTATCGTGAAGGACGGGGATTTCATCCCCGTTTATGAGGTTATAGAAGGAAAGGAGGGAACGATAAGAGGAATGAGCCAGATAGGAGAAGAGGTTGAGTCCGCCTATGTCGCCACAGACCCCGATACGGAAGGGGAGAAGATAGGCTGGGATGTAAGGGCACTCCTCTCTCCCTTTGTAGGTCAGATAAAGAGGGTTGAGTTCCACGAGATCACGAGGAAGGCAGTCAAGGGAGCACTCAGAGAGCCGAGGGACTTTAACGAGAACCTGGTCAAAGCTCAGGTTCTGAGGAGGGTCTCCGACAGGTGGGTCGGCTTTGAGGTCTCAAGGATACTCCAGTCTCGCTTTCAAAAACAGTGGCTCTCGGGCGGGAGGGTGCAGATACCCGTCCTGGGGTGGATAATAGAGAGGGAGAGAGAGTACAGGAAGAAGAGGTATGTTGTCTCCCTTACCTTCAGGGAAGAGGGTAGGTGGCTCAGGATAGACTTTGAGCTTCCCGATAAGAAGAAGGCAAAGGAGTTCTTTGAACAGCTTGAGAAGGTCGTAGTAAGCACCCTTGAGATCAGATATGAAGAGCTCTTCCCACCACAGCCCTTCACAACGGATACTCTCCTCAAGGAGGCTTCCGACAGGTACAGGTTCGGTGTTAAGAAGACGATGCAGCTCGCCCAGGAGCTCTTTGAAAAGGGCTTCATAACTTACCACAGGACGGATTCCACAAGGGTTTCCGATACGGGCATGGCTGTGGCGAGGGAGTACCTCAAGGAGGAGCACCTTTCGGAGCTGTTTTCCCCGCGCAGGTGGGCGGAGGGAGGTGCCCACGAATGCATAAGACCGACAAAGCCCCTTGACGGAGAGGAACTGAGGTCTGTGATACTATCAGGTCAGGTTCAAGAGCTGGGCAAGGACCATATAGCCCTTTACGACCTTATATTCAGAAGGTTTATCGCATCTCAGATGAAGCCGATGAAGGTCAGGCTCAAAAGGGTTAAGATCAGGGCGCTTTCTTTGGAGCAGGAGCTTGAGCTCAAGACCGAGATCATCAGCCACGGCTTTGACCTCCTCTACCCGGTAGAGCTCCAGCCAGAGCTTGAGGGTGAGGTTGACGTCAGAGAGGTAAAGGAGCTTAGGGAAGTTCCGATGGCTTACCTCTTCACTCAGGGGAGCCTTGTCCAGGAGATGAAGAGGAGGGGTATAGGTCGCCCTTCCACCTATGCAAGCACCGTTGAGAAGCTCCTTGACAGGGGCTACATCATAGAGAGAAACGGCTTTTTAATACCCACTAAGCTGGGGAAGGAGATATACGAGTTCCTGAAAAAGCAGGAGAAGATAATCCCCTTCGTATCCGAGGAGTTCACGAGACACCTTGAAGAGCTGATGGACAGCGTTGAGGAGGGAAAGGCTGACCACAAGGAGATTCTGAAGGAGCTCTACAAAGATATAATAGAGTTTGAGGCGAGCGTGAGGAGGTAGTAAGCATGAACTATCACCCGCTAATTATATACTTTGCAGTTGGAGCTCTTGTTTCCTCATACCTTGCGTACTTTCTGCACTTCACCTTTATCAGGAGGAGCTTCGTATTCTACTACGCCCTTACAAACCATGCCATATCCGTTCTCTTCTCCATTCTTGCTGTTCTTACGGGTCTGTCCGTTGCGGGAACTCAGTATGTTCAGCAGAAGGCTCCCTTCATCTTCCTGTTCCCCCACAAGTGGCTCGGCATAGGACTCGCAGCATACACCCTGATAACCTTCATACCCCTCTGGATAAAGCAAGCTGACATAAACAGAAAGATAGGGATAGCCTTCTCCTTTATAGGGCTTTCCCTTTCCCTCGGTGTGCTTATCTTCGGCTGGCTCCTGAGATTGATTTTCTTCTAAAGGGAGATAATTTTTAGCTTATGCTTGAGGGATACAGGCTACTTTCAAGTTATAAGGGTCCGGAAGACATCAAGGCTCTCTCCTACGAAGAGCTCTCAGAGCTCGCTCAGGAGGTCAGGAGATACATAATAGAGGTCACCTCCAAGAACGGCGGTCACGTTGGACCGGGGCTGGGCGTCGTTGAGCTAACCATAGCCCTGCTGAGGGTATTCAATCCCCCAGAGGATACGATCGTATGGGACATAGGTCATCAGGGCTATCCATGGAAGATACTTACGGACAGGAAGGAGAGCTTCCCTACCCTGAGGCAGTACGGAGGGATAGCCGGCTTTCTGAGAAGGGAGGAGAGTCCCTACGATGCCTTTGGTGCAGGGCACAGCTCCACATCAATATCTTCCGCCCTTGGCTTCAGGATAGCGAAAGACCTTAAAGGTGATGAGAGCTTTGTTGTGGCTGTTATCGGCGATGGAGCTATGACAGCTGGGATGGCTTTTGAGGCTCTCAACAACGCCGGACACCTGCGACCCAATAGGTTCATAGTAATACTCAACGACAACGAGATGTCCATATCTCCCAACGTAGGTGCCCTCTCCACATATCTGAGCAGGATAATAAGCGGGCACTTTGTTCAGGACACGAGGCAGAAGGTAAAGAACCTCCTCAGGCACTTCGGCGAGACACCCTTGAGGTTCATGAAGCTGACCGAAGAATTCTTCAAGGGGCTCATATCACCGGGAGTTATATTTGAAGAGCTCGGCTTCAACTACATAGGTGTTGTGGACGGGCATAACCTTACTGCCCTTGAAAGAACCCTGAGGAATATTAAGGACATAAAGGGACCAATACTGCTCCACGTCGCCACTAAGAAGGGCAAGGGCTATCCCCATGCGGAGGAGGACCCTGTCAAGTGGCACGGCGTAGCCCCCTACAAGGTTGAGTCGGGAGAGATAATCAAGAAGCCCTCTCCTCCCTCCTGGACCTCCGTCTTTGGGAAGGCGATAGTTGAGCTCGCGGAGCAAGACGAGAGCATAGTGGCTATAACCCCCGCAATGAGGGAAGGCTCCGGTCTGGTTGAGTTCGCCAAGAGGTTCCCCGAGAGGTTCTTTGATGTTGGCATAGCGGAACAGCACGCAGCAACCTTCGCCGCGGGGCTCGCCTGTGAGGGCATGAAGCCTGTTGCAGCTTACTACTCAACCTTCCTCCAGAGAGCTTACGATCAGGTTATCCACGACATAGCCCTCCAGAACCTGCCCGTAACCTTCGCAATTGACAGAGGCGGTCTCGTGGGGGATGACGGACCCACCCACCATGGTGTCTTTGACCTCTCCTATCTGAGGTGCATACCGAACATGGTGGTGAGTGCACCCAAAGATGAGCAGGAGCTGAGAAACCTCCTCTATACAGCGGTGAACAGTGGGAGGCCCTTCGCTGTCAGGTACCCGAGAGGTCCAGCCTACGGCGTTCCGACCGAAGGCTTTGAAGAGATTGAGATAGGAAGCTGGGAAGAGCTTTTGGAAGGAGAAGAGCTCGTGATCCTCGCAGTTGGCTATCCTGTCTATCAGGCTCTCAAAGCCGCAGAGAAGCTTTACAAAGAAGGGATAAAGGTAGGTGTTGTGAACGCCAGGTTCGTCAAACCTATGGATGAGGAGATGCTCATCAAGCTCGCTAACAGGTATGAGGTCTTCCTCACGGTTGAGGACAACACGGTTGTAGGTGGCTTTGGCTCCGGAGTGCTTGAATTCCTTG
>JALSTO010000042.1 GCA_026983685.1 Aquificaceae bacterium
TCCTCGGAAGGGAGCCAATACCCTACAGGGAGTCTCTGAGCTGGGCGCTCAAGGGCTATGCGGAGCTCACTTCTTGAGGATGACGTTCTTTATCAAGTAGTTCTGCCCTATGTTGAGTATATTGTTGACGGTCCAGTAGAGAACGAGTCCCGAAGGAAAGCTGGCAAAGAGGAAAGTAAAAGCAACGGCGGATATATACATAATGAGGTTTTGCTTGGGGTCTGGGTTTGGTGTGAGCTTTTGCTGGAGTATCATTGTAAGACCCATTACAACCGGCAGTATGTAGAAGGGGTCCTTGTCAGCGAGACTCGGTATCCAGAGCATTCCCGAGAGCTTCAGGTCAACCGTTATTATCAGGACCTTGTAGAGAGCAAAGAAGACAGGTATCTGGACAAGGATGGGAAGACATCCACTCATGGGGTTAAAACCTATCTCGGAGTAAAGCTTCATCATCTCTTCCTGCATCTTGGCAGGGTCGTCCTTGTACTTCTTCCTTATCTTCTCAAGGCGAGGAGCGGCTTCTTGGAGCTTCATCATGGAGGTCGTGCTCTTGTAGTTTAGGGGGAAGAATATGAGCCTGAGGAGGAATGTCAGGATGACTATAGAAAGTATCCAGCTACCCGTATGCTCGTAAACCCAGTACATGAATATGAATAGGGGCTTGACTATTATCTTCAGCATGCCCCAGTCTAAAAGGTCCGCAAGTCCCATTTCCCTGAGTCTTGAGTAGTACTTGGCACCCATGTAGAGGGTCATTGGCTCGCTGTAGCCAACGTATGTAAAGGTTATGAACTTCTCCTCCCCGTCGCTCCTGTAGGAGACTTTGTCAACTACCACACGTTCTATATTCCCCTTGAAGCCTTTGAAGAAGTATCTGCTCTCCTCACCCGCAAACTCTATCCTTCCTTCGTAGAGCTGTTTACCCTTAAGGTCACCGACATCAATACGTAGAACCTCCCCGTTTATCTTCAGGACAGGTCCCTCATGGGTGTAGAAGGACTTCTCAAAGGGATGGGTTCCCACGAGGATGTAGAAGCTCCTTTTTAGGTTGCTCTCAACAGAAAGTTTTATATAGTAGTCCCTGAACAGAAGCCTCTTAACAAGTTTTATATCTCCCTTCTGATAGGTCATTACGAGACTATCGCCTTCTCTCTCCACCCTGTAATTGCCGAAGTTGAGATCGTAGTCCAGAGATGGATCTCCTGTGTATATCTCAAGGGGAAAGACACCGAGCTTCCTCTCCGCATCGGTTATCAGGTCAAAACCAAACTGTCTGTCAACGAAGCTTACTATCCTCCCACCTACGGGGGATACCTCTACCGAGAAATCACCGAGCTGGTACTTAAGTGTTTCTGCAGGCTTTAACTTTTCCCTCCTTGTGCCGAGCATAAGCTGAGGTGTGGAGGGTGGGGTCTTCTCTTCAGGCTTTACCTCTTTTTCGGTCTTCTGAACCACCTTTTCCTGAGGTGCGGGCTTGAAGAGGTAAGGGGAAAGTATCTCATAGCCCAGCAGGAAGAAGGCTATAAGCGTCATTGCTATAAAGATCCTCTTCGGGTCAGGTCCTTGCTGTTGCGTCAAGGTAAGTCCACACCTCCTTTAGACCAGGGACCGCACCTCAGAACCCTCCACAGGGCTTTGAGGGTTCCCTTGAGGGCTCCGTGCTTTTCCACCGCCAAGATAGCGTACTCAGAGCAGGTAGGGTGGAACCTACAGCTCGGCGGATAGAGGGGCGACACAAATGTCTGCCAGAAGCGAAACAGCTTTATGAGAAGGGCACTCATCTAAGGCGCCAGCCTCTTCCTTCCCTTCCTTCTTCTTCTTTTGATTATCCTCCTGCCCGACCTCGTTCTCATGCGGGCTAAGAAACCGCTCTTCCTCTTTTTCTTCCTGTTGGATATGTGGGGCTTTAAAGCCTCAGGCATAACTCAACCCTCCTTCCAGAGGGGGCGGGTGCTCAGAAGCCCGCCCTTCCGGAGAATATACCCGTGAATACGAAAACGATTGAGAAGAGGAGGGCATAGAGGGCAAGGGTTTCAATAAAGGCAAGACCTATGAACATTATCGTCTGAAGCCTTCCACCCACGTTGGGGTTCCTCGCTATACCTTCCTGGGTTCCCCTGACTGCATGTCCCATTCCTATACCGGTTCCGAGGGCTGCCAATCCTATTGCGAGACCGGCTGCAAGGGCAAGAAGCCCGTAAAAGAGGGCTTTGTCAGAGGAAGAGCCTGTAGTTCCCTCGGCAGCAAATCCGAGCGCTGGGAGTATGAGCGCGGCTATGGATGCGAGTGCCTTTCCTTTCATTGCTTACCTCCTTTCACTTTATTATCAAGGACGGAACTTTCACCTCATCTATAACCCTGCAGAGGGTTGCCGTGGGCTGGCAACCCCAGAGCAGTAGGTCGGGTTTTTCCTCATCAACGAATTTTAGAGCTTCCTGGGCGAGCTCACCTGCAATGGTCTTTATCTCAATCTGAGCACTCTCGTCGTTTACAACATGCCTCCACAGGGTCTTTACCCTGTTCTTAGCCCTCTCCTTTGCGTTTTTAATGGTATCTGGAGGAAGAGGGACACCAAGGGACACGCTCGCAGACTCAAGCCTGTATAGGTCTTCAAGGACAACAAATACCTCAATGTCCGCTGAGAAAGAGTCCGCAAAGCTCTTGAGCATCTCAAGGGACTTCCTGCACTCAGTGGAAGAATCTGTAAGGACAAGGGCTATCTTCATATCAGTGCTCCTCATGGACGACAGCTCCAGCAAGGTAAACGACCGAGAGTATCATAAAGACATAGGTCTGTATAAAGACTGCGAGGAACTTTATAGCTATTATGAAGACAAGAGCAACAGGAGACAGAGCCATCGTGAAGGGGTTCTTAACCGCAACACCAACCAGAGCCAAGAGGAGTATCGCTCCTCCCTTCATGTTGGCAAAGAGCCTCAGAGATAGGGTTATGGGACGGGCTATGTGGGAGATTATCTCAACCACTACAAAGAAGGGAGCAAGCCAGGGTATCGGTCCCATAAAGTGCTTGAAGTAGGCAAGCCCATTTTCCCTTATCCCCTCATAGTTGTAGTACAGGAAGACAGTCAGAGCCATAGCGAGGTTGGTGTTCATATTTCCTGTGGGGGCTTCAAGACCGGGAACCATCCCCAGGAGGTTTGAGAAGAAGATAAAGAGTCCCATGCCAGCTATCAAGGGCGTGTACTTGAGTCCCCTCTCACCTATATTGTCGGTGAGCATACCCCTTACGAACCTAAGGTAGCCTTCAAGGAGAGCCTGATACTTTGTGGGTTTAACTGAGGGTCTCCCGCCGAGCAGGACGAGGAGAGCGGATATACCCATAGCCACAAGACCCAGAACAACGTGGTTTAAGCTTACCCCTTCCATTCCTCGGCTCCTTCGTTTTCGGCTGAAAGATTATATCACAGTTAGAGGTTTATCTCAGCCCTCAGTATGTCGTGGAGGTGTATTATGCCTTCAGGCTTCCCCTCGTCATCAACGACTATCAGAACGGTTATCTTGTGCTCCTCCATCCTCCGGAGGGCTTCAAGTGCCATCTCATCAGCCTTTGCGGTCTTTGGGCTTGGGGTCATGGCATCCCTTGCCAAGCTCCTGTTCAGGTCTCCTCCTCTCTTTACAAACCTTCTAAGGTCCCCGTCCGTTATTATGCCCACAAGCCTTCCCTCGGAGTCCACGACCGCGGTTGCTCCAAAGCCCTTGGAGGTCATCTCAAGGACTACCTCTCTCATGGGGGTGTCCTCCCTCACAAGGGGAAGCTCATCGCCTGTGTGGTAGAGGTCCCTGACGAGCCTTAGCTTCCTACCCAGAGTCCCAGCAGGGTGTCTGAGGGCGAAATCTCTTTCAGTAAAGCCCCTTAGCTCAAGAAGGGTCATGGCGAGGGCATCTCCGAGGACAAGGGTCGCGGTTGAGGAGGTTGTAGGGGCAAGCTGAAGGGGACAGGCTTCTCTCTCAACGTTCAGGAAGAGATGAACGTCGCTGTACTTGGCTAAGGTAGAGCCCTTCCTGTTGGTTATGGCTATCAGGGGAACCCCGAGCATCTTTATGTAGGGCATCAGGGCTACAACTTCCGCAGACTCCCCGCTGTTGGAGATCGCTATAACTACATCCTGGGAGTCTATCACGCCGAGGTCACCGTGGAGGGCTTCCGAGGGGTGAAGGAAGTGGGCAGGGGTTCCCGTGCTGGCGAGGGTAGAGGCTATCTTACGGGCTATGTGTCCCGACTTTCCTATCCCCGTTACTACAACCTTTCCTCCGCAGTCAAGTATCAGGTCAACAGCCCTTACAAAGCTATCTCCGAGGCTCTCTTTGAGCCCCTCTAAACCCCTTATCTCCTCCTCTATAACCCTCCTCGCTCTCCGAAGAACCTCCTCAGGATTCATGACTTCGCTCTGTAATTCTCTATGCCCTTCTTTATCTCCT
>JALSTO010000043.1 GCA_026983685.1 Aquificaceae bacterium
TACCTCTCCTTCAACCACCCACCTGACCTCTCTGTCCCTATGGGTGTGGGTCGGATAGTAAGTCCCGGCAGGGTCAGACCATGTATAAACAGAATAGCCCCTCTCTCTGAGTATCCTCCTGACCTCTTCCTCATCTCTTATTCCAGTTCTCTCTACCCTTACCCTCAACCTAATAAAATTATATTCCTCTACCATGATTGAGCTCTGGGATGAATTCGTTTATAGATTGAGAGGCTTCTTCAGAAGGAGAGGCTACCTTGAGGTCTCTACACCGATTCTGCTCAGATTTCCGAACCTTGACCCAAATATAGAACCTATACCCGTTGAACTTCACCTGAGAGGTGAAAAGGTCAGGAGATGGCTTCAGAGCTCCCCGGAGTACTCCATGAAAAAGCTCCTATCAAAGCACAGGAGGAGCATATTCCAGCTGACGAAGGTCTTCAGGGACGGGGAGGTTGGAAAGCTCCACAGACCGGAGTTTCACATGCTTGAGTGGTACAAAGTTGGGGAAGACTACCGCTACCTTATAGATGAGATAAAGGAGCTCCTGAGGGAGCTGTTTGGCTTTGAGGAATACGAAGAGATCAGCGTTGGAGAGGCTTTTAGAGAGCATTTTGGTTCAGAGCTCCCGGAGAATGAGGAGGGAATGCGGGAGATACTCTCAGGAGCAGGCATACATTACGAGGAAGAAGAAGACTGGGAGACCCTTTTTTACAGAGCTTTCATAGAGGTTGAGAGGAAGCTGGGGAAGGAAAGACCCACGTTTCTAAAGGATTACCCCAAAAGGCTCTGCGCTCTCGCAAGGGTGAGGAAGGGAAAGGCTGAGAGGTTTGAGCTTTTTTTCAAGGGTGTTGAGCTCGCCAACGGCTGGACCGAGGAGACGCAAATGGAAGAGGTAAAAAGGAGACTTGAAAGGGAAGCTAAGAAGAGAGGACTTCCCCTTGACCGAGAGTTTATAGAAGCTCACAGAACTATGCCCCCCTGTGCGGGCTGTTCTATTGGGGTTGATAGGCTCTTCATGCTCTGGGCAGGAAAGTCCAGCCTTGAGGATGTAGAATTATAAAACTATGAACAATTTTGAAGCCTTTCTTGAGGTTGTTCTTAGGTTCTCAGACCTCAAGTGGTCCCAATTCAGAGATGACCTCATAGTCAAGTGCATGAAGGCTCTGCGCAGGTTCAGGGACGGAAAGTCACTCCGGGAGGTCCTTGAGGACAGGAAGCTCTCCTCGGAGATTGAGGATATTCTGCCTCTTCTTGAGGAGTTTTCCAGAAACTCAACCAGAGAAGAGATAAACAGGTTGATAGACTCCCTCGGTATATTTACTAAGGCTCCCGCTCCCTGCAAGACTAAGATAATCTCTCTTATGGAAACGATGCTCGGCAGAGTGGAGGCTAAGGGTTGAAGATAGGTGAGTACCTCAAGCAGGGGAACTTCAGCGTTTCCTTTGAGTTCTTCCCGCCGAAGACACCTGAGGGAGAGAGACAGCTCTTTGAAACCATTGAGGAACTGAAAACGCTCAATCCTACCTTCGTATCCGTGACTTACGGAGCGGGGGGTTCAACAAGGGACAGGACGAGAAACATTGTAAAGAGGATACACGAAGAGACCAGTCTGACCGTGATGGCTCACCTAACCTGTATAGCTCATACCAGAGAGGAGCTTTACGAAATACTCAGCGATTATAAGAATATAGGGATTGAAAACATATTAGCTCTTAGAGGGGACGTCCCCCATGACAGACCGGACTTCAGACCTCCAGAGGGAGCCTGTAGATACGCAGTTGATCTGGTGAGACTGATAAGGGAAAAGTTCGGAAACTACTTTTCCGTTGGGGTGGCGAGCTACCCGGAGGGTCATCCCGAGTCTCCAAACATGGAGTGGGAGATAAGGTACTTTGGTGAGAAGGTGCGTGCAGGTGCGGACTTTTCCATAACCCAGATGTTCTTTGAAAACCACTACTACTACGAGTTTATTGATATGTGCCAGAAGGAGGGGATAAACATACCCATAATCCCCGGTATCATGCCTATAACGAATTTCAAACAGATAAAGAAGTTTGCGAGCATGTGCGGTGCGACCATACCCCAGTCCTTGATAGAGAAGATGGAACCGGTTGAGGACAGACCGGAGGAGATTGCAAAGATAGGGGTAGAGTTCGCGATCGCCCAGTGCGAGGACCTTCTCAGGAACGGAGTCCCCGGGCTCCACTTCTACACACTGAACAGATCAAGGGCTACCCTTGAGATATACAGGTCTGTAAAGGGACTTATCCCCATCAGGGACCTATATGCATGAGAAAGGAGGGTATCTCCTCACTCCTGAGCCAACCAGCCCTTTCAAGCCTCTCGTCCACATAGTCCTTGTCCTTGCCGAGTTTCTTCGCCAAGAACTCAACGAATCCGCTCCTGTTGCCCTTGTACTTCTCTATCTCCTCTTCGCTCACCTCCGGGAAGACAGAGGTTATCCTCCTCTTCACATCGTCCCAGGCGGCTTTGTTATCGTATATGAGGAACTTCTTGTTTCTGACCCCTGTCTTTGTGACAAGCTCCTTCAATCCCTGAACCATCTCAGGGTCGTAGGTAACTATCGCCTCAGCCATAACTGGATCAAGGGTGTAGTAGATACCGAAGAGCTTTCCGAGAAGCCTCCTCTTTGTCCTTATGAAGAGGGTTAGTTTGTCCTTTATTTCCTCAAGCCTCTCGTAGAGTAGCTCCCAGTAGTTCAGAAGCTCAAGCTCAAGACCGCCGAGGTGTCTAACGTGAGCTGTCAGTGCACTGATGCTAAAGCCCTTCTTTTCAACTTCCTTCTTCTTTTCCTTTTCCGGGCGTGTCTCACCGTAGTCTACGTGGGCATCGGTATGAATGGGCGGAACTATATGGTAGCTTTCGGATTCCCAACCAGCCTTTCTGAGTATCTGCTCCGCTCCGCTCTCATCTATGTTGTACCTCTCCATCAGGAGCTTTTTGAGTCCCTCCCTATCCTTCCTGTATCTGTCAATCTCCTCATCAGAGAGGTCAACGTCAACGTAAACGAGCTTTTCCTCTCCGCTTTCGTCTCGCAGGATTATGTTCTTTCTGCCTTTGAGGTTCCATTTTATGAACTCCCAATCCATGTCAGTCATTATGGGCTCTGGGTGCCATTTCTTGTCCATTTCGCTCTCAAGCTCAAGGTAGGGAACCGTTTCGTACCATGTCGCCTTGGTGAGCTTCTCCTCAATGAGCTCAATCGGCTCCCCGAGCTTCTCATGGACGTAATCTATGAACTCCTTCCTCTTGAACTTGAAGCTGTCTATCTCGTCAAAGGTCAGGTCAGGGAAGAATATCTTGAGCTTGTAGCGTATGTAATCCCAGTTTCCAAACAGGTTCTGGGGCTCCAAAACCTCCTCAAGGTAGGGATGCCTTTTCATGAAGTCAAAGTAGTAAGAGATGTACTGCCTTACCCTCGGGTCGGTATTTATGAGGGCGGACATGAACTTGGGGTCAAAGTGCTTTATCATTGAGAGGAGCCTTGCGATATTTACCTTCTTTATGTTGTGAAGGTGGCACAGCTCAATGGCGTAGTCCTTTGGGATCTGGTCGTTTATCTTGCAGTACTCGTTCATAACGTCCATCTCTCGCTTGAGGAGCTCCCTCAGAAGAACGAGCTTTTCTGTGGAGGAGAGCTTCTCTTTTAGTAGGAGCGTCTCAAATACTCCCATGACACACCTCCCTTTTTCTTTTGTACTTTATAATTTCTATCTCCTTTCGCTTTTAGCACTGACAAGTCTCAGGGTCTCCGCAAGGACAGAGCGGGGATCTATGTCAAGGCACCTGTAATCGCCGAGCCTGCATTTTCCTTTACCATGTATGTCACAGGGCTGGCACTCAAGCCCTTTCAAGATTACTTTTCCCTCTTCGGGATAGAGGGAGAAGCCTAAGGTGGGGTGGGTTCCGCCGTATATCTGAACCGCCTTTGTCCTCACAGCCCTCGCACAGTGAAGGAGCCCGGAGTCGTTCCCTATAAAAACCTTTGAGAGTTTTATAACACCGAGCACGTCTGGAAGGGATAGTCTCCCGCACAGGTTTATGCCCTCCACATCACTCAGCTCACTCCTGTCCTTCTCATCACCGAGCCAAACCACCTCAAAGCCGTTTTCTCTAAGGGCTACGGACAGCTCCTTGAAGTAGGGGTACCTCTTCTTCCTGTACCTCGCCCCTGCACCTATGGTTACGAACTCCCCCTCGGGTAGAAACTCCGAGAGCCTCTCAAGCCTTTCTTCGGATACGATGACCTTCGGCATGGGCTCAAACCCTCTCCCGATCTCACCCAGAGCCTGGAGATAGCTCTCTGTCACGTAGAAGCTCCCCCTGAACCTGCTGAACCTGACCGCAAGCCTCCTGCGCAGTGAGTCCTTCTT
>JALSTO010000044.1 GCA_026983685.1 Aquificaceae bacterium
GTCAGGTTCCATATCAGTATTACGCCGTCAAGGGGCTTTACCTTCTCTCTCCGCAGGCTCTTCCTTATGTACTCACTTACCCTGAGCATAACTTTTCCCTCCCTTTTCCCTTAAGCTCTCCATGAAGGCTAAGAGGGTTTCTATCTCCTCATTGCTGACCTCTATCTTTGGCATGGCGTTCCTCTTGTAGCCCAGAAGCTTGGCGGTTTGCTCTGGGTTGATTATCTGGGAGACTATCTCCTCCTTGCTCCTGTGCTTGGCTATCCATCGGAAGGGCGGTCCGAAGGCTTCTTCCGTCGTGTGGTGGCATCCCCAGCACTTAGCCATGAAGACCTCCCTTCCGAGCAAAGCTGGATAAAGAGCTCTCGTCTTCAGAACGTAGTTGTACTTGCCCGCTGGATGAACCATCGGGAGATCTCCAAGGGGCTTCCTTCCAAGTGGGTCGTAAATAAGAAGTTTTCCCTTCCTGCCCAATATGCTTACGTAGGCGAACCTGCCGTCGGGGGTGAACTCAACGTGGGTTGCTCTGCCCTCCTCCGTAAGCCTCAATCTCTCCACCCGAAGGGTCCTCTTATCTATCAGGACGAAAGAGCTGTCGGAGTTATCAACCCAGAGGTCGGGCACTCCGGGAGAGGTGCGGACGAAAAAGCCCCTTCCTCCCGTGTCTATTACCCTAACGAGCTTCCAGTCATACATTCTCCATATGCTCACCTTCGTGGAGTGGGCGTGCCTTGTGGCGAAATAGAAATTCCCTCCCGAGTACCAGAAGGCGGAGGAAAAGAGGTGGGGCATGGCGTCAATCTCCTTCTCATAGACCTTCTTAAGGGTGCTGAGCTTGTAAACAGCTATCGTTTTCCTCTTGCGTGAGCTTCCGATGATGTAGCCTTCAAGGGGGTCTATGAAGAAATCCTCAAGGGGCTGGTCTATACTTCTGTAAGTGATATCTCCCCTTTCGCTGACAAAGGCAACAAGGCTCATGTCCCTGAAGCCCAGGATAAAGCCTCCTCTTCCGCTGAGCGAGTAAACTGCACTCGGTCTTCCCTCAAGCTCTATCCTGAGCTTTGGCTCCAGCCTTTCATTGAGGAATACCAGAGAGGGGGGTAGGACACAGCTAACAGCAAGCGTATCTTTATAAAGGGCTATGTTTCTGAGGTAAATACATGCCCTTACCTTTGCCTCCGGTCCTCCCTTTTTAAGGCTGTAGGATATGACCCACCCGTCCCTCGCAGGGACGTAAAAGCGTTCTCGGGAGAACTTCACACCTCCGTGTACGTTCTTGAAGCTGAAGCTGTCAAGAACCCTTAAGCCCTCAAGGAGGAAGACCTTTCCCGCACCCTTGTCCACCGCAACTACGAGGTCTTCACGCCTTCTTATCCCAAGCCTCTTTCCCTTACCTTCAAGCTTTCTGTAGCTTCTTCGTATATCCTCAAGGGAGTAGGAAATGGACCCTACGGGGCTCCTCAGGTAGTCTATAAGGCTCTTTAGCTCTCCGTCTCCAAAATTCGGGAAGGCTGGCATCGTGGTGGCGGGTATGCCTTTCCTGATTATCCTCCTCAGCTCCTCATCGCTCTTTTTACTGAGAAGCTGGGGTATGAGTGGAGGAGCGATCCTTCCTATCCTGTTCTCGTGGTGGCAGGAAGCGCAGTGCTTCATGTAAAGGTCCTTTCCCTCCTGAGCACCCGTCAGAGAAAAGAAGAGAAAAAGAAGGGAAAGGGAGGGGGCGAGGGAGCGTGGCGAGATGAGAGAAGCCATCTTTCTCACCTCAGTAGATGTCGTTGGTGGTTGTATAGACGTTGAATATGCCTGTGGGTGTCCTTACCCAATCTCCCGTTATGACCCTCTTTATCTTCATCGTCCTGTCGTCAAAGATAACTATGGCAGTGGGCTTGTCCTTCCTTCCCCAGACCGATACCCATACCTCCTTGCCGTACATATCAAACTCGGGGTGGACTATCCTCCCGTCTATTCCCCTGTAGCCCTTTTTCTTCAGCTCGTCTATTACATTTATCGTCTTAATGACTTTGAGACTGTCCTTGTCTATTACGTAGAGCTGTCTCTGGAGCTTGGGGTCAGAGCTGAGGGGTCTGTCAACCCAGATGTGGGGTGAGTTGGGGTGGGTCTTTATGAAGAGTGTTCCTCCTCCCGGTCCGGGGAGCTCAACGTTAGCTACGAGCTTCCAGGCGTACCTTGAGCGATTCACGGGGTCTGTTCCTATGCAGGCCACGTTGTTAGAGCCCAGGTGTCCGGTACACCAGACGGGTCCGTACCTCGGATGGACGAAGTTTGCTCCCCTTCCGGGGTGGGGCTTAACGCCGGTTTCAATCTCCGCAACGAACTTCTTTTCAACTGAGTCAATGACGACAATCTTGTTCCTCATGTTCGCTGCGACGAGGAAGTACCTCTTGGAAAGGTCCCAGCCTCCATCGTGGAGGAACCTCTCCGCATCAATCAGATGTATCTTCAGGTTCGTGGGATCCTTGTAGTTAACTATCATTACCTTCCCGGGCTCTTTGTCGCTGACTATCCATTCCGTGTCGTGGTGGGAGGCAACTATTGAGGCTACCCTCGCCTCTCTGACGTACTCATTCGTGTCCCATGTGTAGTCACTTGTATCCACAACTTTCAGAGGCTCAAGGGTCTGTCCGTCAAGGAGGACGAAACTGGGGGGCCAGTAACAGCCAACTATGGCGAGCTTGTCCATATAGTCCCCCTTTGGTCCCTTATACTTACTCGTGTCTATAGAACGGGCATCGTAGCAGACCTTAACCTCAGCCACTTTGTCGGGCTTCTTCATCCAGAGGTCTATCAGGGTCGCCTTTCCGTCCCTTCCTATGGTCAGGAAGTACCTGCCTGTGCCGGAGGACCTGAAGATGTGAACAGCAAAGCCGGTGTCAACCACGTTCACGAGCTTCTTGGTGTCTCCATCAACTATGGCTACTTTACCCACGTCCCTGAGGATTATCCCCATAAAGTTCTTCCAGTTGAGCTTGTGCTGAGGCTTTGTAGGTCTTTCCTCCGGAGGAACATAGACCTTCCACCATTTCTTCATGTCCGCAAGGGACATAAGAGGGGGTTCTGGAGGCTCGTGCATCAAGTACTTAGCTATGAGCTTGATCTCATCCTTGCTCAGTATTCCCTGCCTTCCCCAGTCGGGCATACCACCGGGGGTTCCGTTGGTGATTATGGTCTCCAAGTACTTGAGACCCCTCTGACGGGTTATGTCGGGTGTCAGGGCGGGACCAGTTGCACCCTTCCTCAGCATACCGTGACAGCCTGCACACCTGTCAAAGTAAATCTGAGAAGCCTTCTTCATCTCCTCGGGAGTCAGCTTAGGCACGCTGGCTGCCTTTGATACGATAGGCACCGACAGAGACAGGAGAGCTGTTACCAGACCGAGCTTAAAAGACTTCATGACAACACCTCCTACTCCTGATATATGTCATATATGTAAATATGCACTCACGGACTTTAGTTGTCAATCCGTTAAAGACCATTAACTCATAAATATTGGTATAAAAGGACTTCCTCATGCGGAGGACCTCCTGAAGGAGGTAAGAACATCTTTAAGGAACAGATAGTAGAACATGAAGGAGAGGGGTATAAGTCCCCCCGCTATCATAGCAACGAAAGACCAGTCAAAGAAGTAGCTTCCCGTGACCGGGTCGTATCTGAAGCACTTGAGAAAGAGTGTCCTTATAGGGTTTGTCATGGGTTCATTCCTGCTGGCTCTTCCGATGAGGCTTGATAATGTATCGGGATCGTAAGATAGTCCAAGGATGTATCCCACCACCCTGAGGGAAGGGGAGAGAACCACGAGGACATTAGGATGGGCGAACATATCCGTTTTCCTATCGTAGGTAAATCTGAAGTCAAGGGCTTTGGTGAGCCTTGTCAGAGCCTCGCCTCTGGGTAGGACGACCTCCCATCCATCTATCTTTTTACTCTTCATATAGCTCCTCAGGTCTGCGGGGCTGTCTCTGAGGTCAAAGTCAACGAGAACTACCCTGTAGCTTCCTGCCATATCCCCGAGACTTTTCTTGAGACTCTGGATTATCAGGGGGCAGGAGGAGGTACATCGGGTGTATATGAAGCTCAGAATGATGGGCTTTCCCTCTGAGAGACTTGAGAGCTTTACCTCCTCACCACTGCTCTTTATAACCTTTACGTCGGGAACGTAGTTGCCTATGACGAGCTCAGCCTTAGGAACGAGGCTCTGGGAGAAGGAAAGGGATAAAAGGAGGAAGAGGGGGAGAAGGAGGGGAGCCATGGGTTACTTCACCTCCCACATAGCGGATAGCCAACCGTAGTTGAGCACTACGAAGATTATGAAGGCTGTTATGAAGAGGAGGACGAGGGTAAAGGTGCCCGGGGCGGCGAAACCTGTGTGTTCTTCCTTA
>JALSTO010000045.1 GCA_026983685.1 Aquificaceae bacterium
TATGGAGAAGTTCATAGCCTACGGGATAACCCTTGAAGACCTGCTCTCCGCCCTTGAGAGGAACAACCTGCTCGTGGGAGGAGGCTTTTTCCAGTCCTCGGAAGGAGACCTCGTCGTCAGGGGTCTGGGAAGGGTTTACTCCAAAGAGGACATACTCCGAATACCCGTAAAGGTTGATGAGGACACCGGAACGAGCATATACGTCAGAGACCTGGCAAGGGTGGTTGAGGGTGAGCTTCCCAACAGGAGGGGAGCCTTCACCATGAACGGCAAGGAGGTGATAGGAAATATAGTTGTCAAGCGTATATACGAGAACACCAAGGAGGTTGTGGACAAGGTAAAGAGAAAGCTTGAGGAGATTCAGAAGATACTACCCGAAGGGCTATCTATAGAACACCTCTACGACCAGGCTTACTTGACCGAGAAGGCGGTCTCTACAATTCAGAAGGCTCTGCTGAGCGGTATCCTGCTGGTCTCGGTGGTTACAGCCTTCCTTATGGGCAACTTCAGGGCATCGCTGATAGTCATATCCTCCCTGCCCTTGACACTTCTCATAGCCTTCATCGTGATGAAGACCACCGGCATGAGCGGAAACCTTATGACGCTGGGCGGACTGGCGATAGGTATAGGCATGTTCGTTGACTCCTCAGTGGTTGTGGTAGAGAACATCTATAGACATCTGAGCGAGAAAAGGGACGGACTTAAGTTCTCGGTGATTCTGGACTCTCTCCTTGAAGTCTGGAAGCCGGTCTTCTTTGCGGTTCTGATAATCGTTATAGTCTTCTCACCGATCTTCGTCTTTGAGTCCATAGAGGGTAAATACTTCAAGCCCTTAGCCCTCACGCTGATAATAGCGCTCCTATCCTCACTCTTTATAGCCTTCACCTTCACGCCGGTTCTAACCTACTACTTTTTGAAGGGAGGTAAAAGTTCCTACAGCAAGCTCATGCTAACTATTCACAGCATCTACGAGCGTGTCCTTGAGTTCTCCTTCAGGTTCAGGGCGTTCCTCGTGGGTGCGGTGGTGCTCTCCTTCGTGGGAAGCCTCTTTCTGCTCACCCGCATAGGGACGGAGTTTGCTCCCGACCTTGAGGAAGGAGCTGTTCTGGTAAAGGCTTTCATGGACCCCAACGTCTCCCTTGAGGAAGGGATAAAGGTGGCCACCGCTATAGAGAAGGAAGCTCTCAAATACCCTGAGGTGATAAAGACCTTCTCCACCATAGGAAGGGCTGAGAAGGGCGAGGCTGCGGATGTGAACTACGTTGAAACATGGATAATTCTGAAACCTCAAGACCAGTGGGAGAGCTTCAAGACAAGACAGGAGTTTAACGAGCTTCTGAGGAAAGGTCTTGAGTGGCTTCCCGCATCCTTGAGCTTTACCCAGCCCATAAAGATGAGGATAGACGAACTCCTCTCGGGTGTGAAATCGGACATAGCGATAAAGATATTCGGCACAGACCCCTACAAGCTCAACGAGATAGCGGACAAGGTCAAAGAGATAGCCCAGAGTGTGAGAGGTGCGGTTGACGTTGAGAAGGAGATTCAGGCGGGTAGGCTTCAGCTGAGGGTAAAGCCCAGGTGGGAAGTCCTTGAGAGGTTCGGTATAAGTGCGGAGGAAGTGCTCAACGTCATTAAATACACCCTCGGCGGTGCCCAGGTAGGAGTCCTTCAGCAGGATACGCTCCTGTTTCCAATAGTCCTGAGCCTTCCCGCGGATTTCAGGGGGGACATAAGCAGGCTTAAGGAGATTCCCTTCTTTGAGAGGGACGGAAAGGTTCTAACCTTCGGAGACATAGCGGAGCTGGAAGTAGGTCCGGGTCTTTTCGTCATAAGGAGGGAAAACAACATAAGGTTTGCGCTCATCATGCTAAACGTTGAGGGCAGGGACATGGGAAGTCTCGTTCAGGAGCTAAAGGAGAAGATAGAGTCCCAGATAAAGCTACCCACGGGTTACTTTATAACCTACGGAGGTCAGTTTGAGAACCAGGAAAGGGCTATGAAGAGGCTCTCGGTTGCGGTTCCCGTCTCCATATTCCTCATATTCGTCCTGCTCTTTTTGAACTACAACTCCGTAAGGGATGCCCTCGTGGTTATGCTCAACGTCCCCTTTGCGGTGATAGGGGGAATAATAGCCCTTTATATTTCTGGCTTCAACCTGTCGGTTCCCTCAGCCATAGGCTTTATAGCCATTTTCGGTATAGCGACCCTCAACGGAGTGGTTCTTGTCTCCTACATAAGGGACCTGCTCGCTGACGGGCTTGACATAAGGTCCGCGGTAAAGAAGGCATCAATCCTCAGGATAAGACCCATACTGATAACCGCTATAACTACCTTTATAGGGCTGATTCCCCTTCTGGTGATAAGAGACATAGGCTCTGAGGTTCAAAAGCCCCTCGCAACCGTCGTTATAGGCGGAATATTTACCTCAACGCTCCTGACCCTCATAATCCTCCCTGCGGTTTACGAGTGGGTTTACAGGAGGTTCGGAAATGCCGGAAGATAAAGAACGCAGGCACGAGGAAGAAGAAGAGTTCGGTGAGCTTATAAAGTTTACCTTTGCGGGCTTTGCGGGAGGTCTTAGCCTGGGCTGGCTTCTGGACCGACTCGGATTTCAGCAGAACCCTGTGGGTGAGTGGGCGGTAAGAACCCTTGCGGGTGAGGGGGAGAGCATCCTTGAAGGGGTATTCTCCATAAAGAAACGGCTCTCGGGAAGTGCTCACTCCCTTGCTCAGGCTTACGGCTGGGGAAAGCTGATCGGCATGACAGTTCCCTGGTGGATAGACCTCTTTAGCAGGCTTGCGGGTGTGAACGTTTACGGCTGGCAGGGCTTTTACATACCCTACTTTTACGCCATGAGCGACCAGCTCGGTGCAAACGTCTCGGGCTTTATCTACATCTACAGGCACGAGAGGAGCCTAAAGAGAGCCTTTACAAGATACATAAAGAACCCCGTGATGCTCACGAGCCTACTGGTGATACTCGTAGTTCCCCTGGGTCTTCTCATAGCAAGGCTTCTGGGATTTTCTCCCACCACCAACCTCTTCGTAGCCCTTGAGACGGTCGCTGCTAACCTCTGCTGGCTTCCTCCCCTCGTGGGTATGCTGGTGGAAAAGCGAAGAAAATAGATGTAATTTGAAGTCGGTGTTACGAACTAATAACATATTCTCATGACTATAGACGCCTTCGGCGTGGAGATAAACCTGCTCCTCGCCTTCCTCTGGAGTATCTTCGTGGGTCTTGTGTTCTCAACGGTTGGTGCAGCGGGAGGGATACTTGCGGGTGTTGGTCATATCTCGGTCTTCGGCATACCCCAGGCGAACAGCATAAAGCTCATGAACCAGATACTCATATTCACCTCAACCTTGATATCGGTTCCCTCCTACTGGAAACAGCGCAGGCTCATAATATCTCTCGGAGTCCTCCTCGGACTCGGAAGCATAGCGGGGGCATTAATAGGCTCAACCCTATCTTACAGGTTTTTGCCAGACCTCAAGAGCTACAAGCCACTCTTCGGCGTATTCACCCTTGCGGTAGCCCTGAAGATGATTTACGACCTCTTTCACACAAAGAAGAAAGAGCGGATAAAGGAGATAGAGTCGGGAATATCAAAACTGAGCGGTTCAGACCTCAGAACCACACACCTCTCTGTGAAAAAGATAGAGTTTGAGTTTGCGGGAAAAACCTACTCTTTCAGCCCGCTCACGCCCCTGCTTGCAGGTTTCGTCGTGGCGGTTGTTTCTTCCTCGCTGGGTGTGGGAGGCGGTTTCTTGTTGGTTCCTTTCATGGTCTCGGTCATGGGGATTCCCATGTTTCTGGTGCCCGGCACGAGTGCCCTTTCAATCCTCATAACCATGCTCGTGAGTGCGGGCAATTACTTTAAGATGGGAGCCAGAATAGACCCGGCTCTCTTAGGTACGGAGGTTATGGGAATCTTCTTAGGCTCTCTGGTAGGACCTCATCTCTCAAAATACTTAAAGGAGAGGAAGCTACGACTACTTCTCGGCATATTACTCCTTTACATAGGGCTCGGATACACCTTCGGAGGGATTATAAAGAGGCTCTTTGGTATAAGGGTAGTATAATTTTAAGCAAGGAGGTGGAGGTCATGCCGGTATTTGTGATGCTAACAACCTTGACCGATGAGGGTGCTAAAACCCTGAAGAACAAGCCCGAGAGGATAAGAGAGGTTGACAGGGAAGTGATGGAGAAGTTCGGAGTGAAGATAATCGCCCAGTATGCGGTTATGGGACCCTACGACTTCGTAAACATCCTTGAAGCTCCCGACAACGATACAATAGTTAAGATGGCAATTGAACTCAACTCCCGCGGAACGATAAGGACACTCACAATGCCCGCCATAGAGATAGAGAGGCTTGTAAAGGACTTAGAAGAGCTT
>JALSTO010000046.1 GCA_026983685.1 Aquificaceae bacterium
CCGGAAGTGAGACCTCTCTACAAAGGACCTTCAGGCTCTCGGTATCTATATCTTCATCAAGGGTTCCGCTCAGAACCACTACCCCGTCCTCCTTCAACTTTTCCCTGAACTCCTCGTAAATGTCCGGAAAGAGTATCACCTCTACTATACCGCTCTTGTCTATCAGGTTGAAGATCGCCATGTAGCTTCCATTCTTTGTTTTCTTCACCTGAAGCCCGGACACAGCGCCCGCAAGGGTAACTTCGGAGCCCCTTTCCAGGTTCTCAAGCTCCTCTACGGGGGTGAACTTGCCCCTCAGAAGCTTCTCATACTTGTCTAAGGGATGCCCCGATATGTAAAAGCCGATGACCTCTTTCTCCATCTTCAGAAGGTCGTTTACATCAAGCTTCTTTTTCTTAGGACTCCCTCCGAACAGGTTGTTCTGAGCAAGAGAGGACACATTCTTCCCTGAACTGGATACTCTTTCAAGGAGCTCATCCCTTCTCGTGCCAGTGAAGTCAAAGGCTCCCGCCTTTATAAGTGCCTCAATGACTTTCTTGTTGACCTTCCTCCCATCAACCCTTGCTACGAAGTCCTGCAGTCCACGGAAGGGGGTGCTTTTCCTCGCCTGAACCACAGCCCTTGCAGCTTCCTCCCCCACTCCCTTTATCCTGCCTATTCCGAACCTTATTTCCCTGTCTCCCTCAATCTTAAAGCCTATATTGCTTTTGTTCACATCCGCGGGTAGTATCCTGAAACCCATTATTTTTGCATCCTTTATGAGGTTTATAAACTTGTTGTCGTTCTTCTCCGTAGTTAGCTTCACAGCAAAGAACTCCGCTGGATAGTGGGCTTTCATATAGGCTGTCCAGTAGGATATGTAGCCGTAAGCTACCGAGTGGGACTTGTTGAAAGAATAAGAAGCAAACTTCTCTATGTCTTCCCAAAGCTTAGTTATCTTGTCCCTCGGATATCCCCTCTGGACGCTTCCCTCTATGAACTTTTCCCTCATCTTCTCCATGAGATCCTTTTTCTTCTTACCTATAGCTTTCCTGAGCGTGTCCGCCTCTCCCGGAGTGAAGCCAGCGAGTATCTGAGACATCTTCATCACCTGTTCCTGATAGACGATCACTCCGTAGGTCTCCTTCAATACCTCCTCAAGCTCAGGGAAGGGGTATTCAACGGGCTCCTTTCCATGCTTTCGGTTTATGTACCTGTCCACCAGACCGCTCTTCAGAGGTCCGGGTCTGTACAGGGCAAGGACTGCAACTATATCCTCAAAGCTGTCGGGCTTGAGCCTCTTGAGGAGCTCCTTCATCCCCCTGCTCTCAAGCTGGAATACACCCGTCGTGTTTCCTTCCTGAAGGAGCTCAAAGACCTTCCTATCGTCCATCGGAAGCTTCAGGAAGTCCACATCAACCCCGTGCCTATCCCTGACCAGGTCTCTTATGGCTTTGAGCTCTGTCAGTGTCTTTAGCCCGAGGAAGTCCATCTTAAGAAGACCAAGTTCCTCCAGCTTGGTCATGTCATACTGGGTTGCCACCGCCCCATCCCTGTCGTAGTAAAGGGGGATGAGCTCGCTCAGAGGTTTAGGAGCTATAACGACGCCTGCGGCGTGAAGGGAGGTATGACGGGTAAGACCCTCAAGTTTGAGGGCTATGCGGACGAGCTTATCAATGTCGGGGTTTTCCCTACACAATCTCCTGAACTTGCTCACGTTGTCTTCTATATCTCCCCTGTGGGCTCCGTAGTGCTCCTTGAGGACCTCCAAGGGGGTTTCGTACATCTCCTCTAAGGAGAGCCATGTTCCTTGAACGTCACCCTGGGGTATGAGCTTGGCGAGCTGGTCTGCGGTTGAGTAGGGAAGTCCGAGGGCTCTCGCCACGTCCCTGAGGGTCTGCTTCGCCTTCATAACGTTATAGGTTATTATCTGGGCAACGTTCTCCCTTCCGTACTTCTCCTTAACGTACTCTATGACCCTATCTCTGTTGTCCTGACAGAAGTCCACATCAATATCGGGCATTGAGACCCTTTCGGGGTTGAGGAATCTTTCAAAGAGGAGCCCATGTCTTATGGGATCAACGTCAGTTATACCTATGGCGTAAGCCACAAGAGAACCCGCTGCAGAGCCTCTGCCAGGACCGACGGGAACGCTGTTGTTCTTAGCCCAGTTTATGAAGTCCTGAACTATCAGGAAGTATCCCGCAAAGCCCATTCGGTTTATGACTTCAAGCTCGTACTCCAGCCTATCCCAGTACTCCTTTGTATTCCTCGCCTGACCCTTGGCTATCCTCTGTCTCAGACCCCTGATGGCAAGTTCCCTGAGATGTTCTTCTAAGGTGGTGTCGTTAGGCACCTGATACTCGGGCAGGAGGTAGGAAGAGCTTTCAAACATTGAGAAGCTGTCAGCAACCTTTTCTGCTACCTCAAGGGTGTTGAGGAGTGCGGATTCCCAGCCATCAAATCTGCCCTCAAACTTCCTCCATACCTCCTCCGGAGGAGCAAAGTGGAGTCCATCGTTGGCACATCTGAAGCTCCCTTGGGTAAGCTCGTGGACCGTCTTCTTCATCTGGATAGCCATGAGGACGCTGTGAGCCTCCCTGTCCTCAGGGTTCAGGTAGTGGGAGTCGTTGGTAGCTATGAGCTTCACACCGTATTTTTTCGCTATCTTTATCAGGTTTGAGTTGGCTACCTTCTGCTCTTCAAGTTCATTTGACTGAAGCTCAAGATAGAGGTCATCCCCAAATATGTCCTTGAACCTCTTCACCCACTCTTCAGCCTTCTGGGTCTCGTTTATGGATGCGTAATAAGTGGGGACACCTTTCAGGCAGGCTGTGAGAGCTATAAGTCCCTCCCCGTACTTCTCAAGGAGTTCGTAATCAATTCTGGGCTTGTAGTAAAAGCCCTCCTTATAAGCTAAGGTTGAGAGCTTGAAGAGGTTCCTTAGCCCCCTGTCGTCCTTGGCTATCAGTATGAGATGGTGATTGTACTTGTCCGTTATGTTGTCTTCAGAACCCTTTGTCTTTCTGTCAAAGCGCGAGCCCGTGGTGAAGTATGCCTCCATTCCTATTATGGGCTTTATCCCCTCAGCTTTTAAGCTTTTGTAGAACTGAAAAGAACCGAAGAGGTTTCCGTGGTCCGACACACCCACAGCTGTGTAACCGTACTCCTTAGCCTTCTTTACAAGGTCACCTATCTTTATAGCACCATCAAGCAGGGAGTACTGGGTGTGGAGATGAAGATGAACGAATTCCCTCTTTACCCCCTCTGGCATTGCGTATCTGATATTAGCCCCCTTCTTCTGAAGCGGAAGAACCAATACTGAAGGACTATCTTGACCTTAGGAGCCCGTTCGTAAGTTCCTCATATCAAGGAGCCTTTTCCTCTTCTCTTTTTAAGACCTTTACTATAACCTCCTTCACCCTGTTCTTCTCAACATCACCGACGATGAACTTAAAGCCATCGTAGACGAACTCATCACCCTTCTCGGGTATCTTTTCAAGGTTAGACATGACGAACCCGCCGACGGTATCGTAGTCGTAGTCTTCCGGGAGCTCAAAGCCGAGGAACTCCGCTACCTCCTCAATATCCGCTGAGCCATCTATCCTGAACATATCGTAGGATATCTTCTCAATCTCCTTTTCCTCCTCCCACTCCTCGGGAACCTCACCTATGAGCCACCTGAGTATGTCGTACATGGTCACGAGTCCCGAAACCGCTCCATGCTCATCAACCACTATAGCCATCTGGGTCTTAGCCTTCTTCAGCTCCTGAAGGAGGCTTCCAACGGTCATTATTTCTGGAACGAGCAGTGCGGACCTCTTGAACTCCGCAAGCTTCTTCCCCTTGTTCACGTTGACTGGAAGAAAGTCCTTTACGTGAACCACACCGCTTATGTCGTCCAGCTTTTCCCTGTAAACGGGTATCCTACTGTGTCCCCTTTCCTTTATCTCGTCTATCACCTCCCCAACCTTCAGGTCTTCTCTCAGGGCGAATATGTCAGGGCGGGGCGTCATTATCTCTCTGACCAGAGCCTCGTCCATCTCAAAGACCTTCTCTATCATTTCCTTCTCGCCTTCCGAAAACTCTCCCGCTTCTATACCGAGTTCAAGAATTCCCAAAAGCCTGTCCTCGGAGAGCTCATAGCTTTCCTCCTTGCTTTCAACGCCGAGCTTTCTCAGAAGCCCTTGGAGTGGAAGGAGTATGAACCACCTGATGGGTGATATTAGGGTGTGGAAGATGTAGAAGAAGGGAGCGTATATGAGCGACAGCCTGTCAGCAATGGGCAGAACAGCGTTCTTGGGAAGTGTCTCACCGAAGATGAATATAAGGAAAGACATTACTACAGCGGAGATAAGGGCTCCCTCCTTCCCGAGGCTTTGGGTAAAGAGTTTGGCTCCGTAAGAGGATATGA
>JALSTO010000047.1 GCA_026983685.1 Aquificaceae bacterium
TCCATCTCCTTCATGCACCTCTCTATCTTTGCTCCGTAGCCCCCTCCAACGCTCGCAATCTCCCTCAGAAGCTCATCGTCAAGCTCGGACTTGTCTATCATCAAGAATATAGAATAGTGTAGGGGTATGGTAGTGGAAAGAGGTCTTGTTGTAGAGAGGGAAGCTCAGCTCATTAGGGTCTTCGTGCCAAAGAGGGAAAGATACTTCAGGGGCATTCCGAGGGGAAAGCTCCTCAAAAAAACGAAGATATTTGCCGGTGACAGGGTTGAGGGAAGTATTGTTGAAGGGGAACTCTTTGCCATAGAGAGGGTTGAGGATAGGAAAAACCTCCTGATAAGACCTCCTATAGCCAACGTTGACAGGGTGATATGCGTTATGACTATACGTAAGCCGGACTTTGACAACTTCCTGCTTGATTCCCTCCTCGTGGTTTACGACCATGTTCGCTGTGAGCCGGTGGTTCTTTTCAACAAGGTTGACCTTTTAGAAGAGGAGGAAAGGGAAGAGCTGGAAAGGTGGACCCGCATATACAGCGATGCGGGTTATGAGGTTGTCCACGTAAGCGCCCGTACGGGCAGGGGGCTTGAAAGGGTCGTTGATCTCGTTAAGGGGGAGATATGTATCCTTGCAGGACCCTCGGGCGTCGGGAAGAGCTCAATACTGAAGAGGCTTACAGGAGAGGAACTCAGAACGGGGGAGGTGAGTGAGAAGACCGAAAGGGGGAGACATACCACCACAGGGGTCAGGCTCATACCCTTCGGTGAGGGCTCCTTCATCGGGGACACACCGGGGTTCTCAAGGGTTGAGGTGCTCCAGTTTGTAAGAAAAAAAGATGTGAGGAAGTACTTCAGGGAGTTTCTTAGATACGAGTGCAGGTATCCGGACTGTACCCATACGAAGGAGCCGGGATGCGCTGTTAAGGAAGCCCTACGAGAGGGAGAGGTTAGCTGTGAGAGGTACAAAAGCTATCTGAAGATGATAAAGGAATACCTTGAAGAGTTAAAGGAAATCTGCGATTAGATATATCGGGGGTAAAGTATGACAGTGAAGCTGACTTCATTCATATTCAAGAGGCGGAATGTAAGGGACTCTTACGGAGACATAGCCTTCTTCAAGATATGGATTGATAAGTGGGAAGAGGACAGGAAACCGGTGGACAGGAACAGCCTTATACTCCACCTCGTTGCCAACTACTCTCCCGACGTAGAGGAGAAGCTCCTGGGCAACAGAAGAGGTCTGGTGGACGTGCCTGTGGATATGCTCGTTTCAAGGTCTATGATTGACGTGCTCAACGGGACCAAGTTCATACTGAACCTGACCCTTCCCAGAAAGGCTCTGACGGGCAAGCACATGAATGCCCTAAGAGAGCTCCTCCCACACTATCAGGAGAGCGGCTTTCTCTTTTCCATACACGAAAAGCTCCTTTCCGTAAACAGGGAGATCTTCAACGAGTACGGAGATTTCTTCACCTACCTTTACTGCGAAGAATCCGTTCCGAAGCTGGAGGGTCTTCTGACTATCGGATGCGGAGAGCTCATGACGGGATGTGACTTTAGCTGTGAAGGTGAGTACGAGGACGTTCTCGTGGTGAATACACTGAAGCACCTTCAGGCTGCCGTTTCCAAGCTGATAAGTATGATATCCGAGGAAGCCTCCATTGATGCCCTCGCAGACACGATAAAAGGGGACCCAGCCCTCGTCACCAAGCTCCTTCAGTACGTTAACTCACCCCTCTTCCCCCACAGAAAAGAGATAGAGTCAATAAGGAGCGCCATAAACTACCTCGGGCTTGAGAACCTCAAGAAGTTCCTTATAGCGGTATGGATGTCCCAGTTCTTCGGTCAGGACCCGAGTTTCGTGGAGTTCATAAGGAGCATGCTCTTCAACGCTTTCTTGCTGGAAGGCCTTGCTCAAAGGCTGAAGGGTATCAGCAGGGACAAACTTTTCCTTGCTGGTCTCTTCTACGGGATGCCTTCCGCCTTTGGAGTGAGACCGGAGGTCTTCTTCAGCTCAATACAGCTACCCGAAGATATAACAGAACTTTACAGAGACGATAACCTAAAGCCTTACCTCAGGCTTCTGGACCTTCTTGAGAGTGAAGAGGTTGAAAGGTATGCGGAGAGCCTCGGCATAAGTGGGGAGGATCTTGAGAAGCTAAAAGAGTATGCTAAGGAGAGCGTTGCTACCTTCATGTCGTGAGGGAGCTTAATGCATTCTCAATCTGCTCAACGCTTCCGAGAATGATGAGAACATCCCCGGCTTCTAGCTTCATACTTTTGGGTGGGCTGACTATGAACCTCCCGTCTCTCATAACAGCGAGCAGAACTCCAAAGACTTCTTCTTTGAACACCTCACCTATCTCTCTCCCTAATGCTGGAGAACCTTCTTCTATCCTGATAGTGTCAAGGAGATAGGGTGTGTCCTCCGAGAGCAGGACATCGCCTATGAATCGGGTCAGCTCCGGTTTTATCACAGAAATAGCTACAGACCTACCGCTCATTATCTCAGGGACATAAGTCAGGTTTGCCCCCGCCTTCTTGAACTTCTCTTCGTTTTTAGGGTCGGTAACCCTGCAGGATATGAAAAGGTCTGGCTTTATGCTCTTTGCGGTCACGACTATGAACATGTTCTCGCTATCGGAGGATGTATTAACGAGAAGCCTCTTTGCCCTCTCTATACCTGCCAACCTCAGGAGCTTCTCCTCCTTTGCATCACCCTCAATCACGGGCACATCCTGAAATTCCTCCCTGAACTTCCTTATCCTCTCCCGGTCTGCCTCTATTACAACAACCCTCTCACCAAGGCTTTTTAGCGCTTCAGTGATGGCAAAGCCTGTCCTTCCAAGCCCTACCACTATTGTGTGGTCCTTAATACCCTCAAGCATCTTGATCAACCTCCTGTATCTGAGTATCTCAAGTAGCTTCCCCTCCGCTATCAGATAGGAAAGCTGGGAAACAACGTAAACGAAGAAGCCAGTCTGAAATACAATAATTCCCATAAGGTAAGCCCTTCCCAGATCACTCACCTCGTTTATCTCTGCAAAGCCCACCGTTGAAACGGTTATCACTATCTGGTAGAGGGCTTCAAAGTAGCTCCAGCCCTCAAGCCATGCGAATATAAGACTTGACAGTAAAAGGACTCCTATGTAGAAGGAAAGGAGCTTCCATACCTTTTTAACAAATTCTTTGCTTTCTTCGTACATATCCTATCTTTAGTATATCGGTATGGAGTGCTGTCCCTTCTGTGGTCATCTCTTAGAGATAATAGAGTGCTGTGGTGGAGGGATCTGGAGATGTGATAACTGCGGGGAGTACTTCTACTACGGGGAGCTCATAGAGAGAACTCATCCTTCGGAAAGCGAAGAAGCATCTCCCGAAGGACATGGTCAAGACTCTCCCGAAGGGTAACAACCCTGTAAACTGCATCGGTTATCGGTGCGTATATGTTCTCCCTGCGGGTGAGCTTTGCGAGGGCTTCCGCAGTCTTTACCCCTTCAACCACCTGACCTATCTTCTTAAGAGCCTCCTCAGGGCTGTAACCTTTACCCAGAAGAAGACCAAAGGTCCTGTTCCTTGAGAGGTCAGAGGTTGCGGTAAGGATCAGGTCTCCAGCGCCCGACAGACCGAAGAAGGTTTCTCTCCTCGCTCCGAGCCTCACTCCTATCCGGGTCATCTCCACAAGACCCCTCGTTATGAGGGCAGCTCTGGCGTTATAACCGAATCCAAGCCCGTCGGATATACCACAGGCGATAGCTATCACGTTCTTGAGGGCTCCTCCAAGCTCAACGCCTGCAAGATCATCGTTCAGATAGACCCTGAAGCTCTCACAGTTGAAGCTCCTCTGGTATTCCTGGGCGAGAGCTCTACTTTTCTCGTAGGCGAGGACTACCGCAGTTGGAAGACCTTTTGACACCTCCTCAGCAAAGGAGGGACCTGAGAGGGCAAAGACCTCTACTTCAGGCTCAATCTCCCTGAGAACCTCGCTCACCCTCTTGAGGCTTTTAAGCTCAATCCCTTTGGAGGCGTTTATAACCCTCTTTCCCTTTAGCTCTATTGAGGAGAAAACGGAGCGGACGACCTGTGTGGGGAGAGCACAGATGAGATTTTCGTAGCCCTCCACCTCCTCAAGGCTAACCGTAGCCCTTATATTGCCCAAGAGCTTGATGCCTTCAATGTAGGGATGAAGACCCCTGTTTATAATAGAGACAACCTCCTCATTCCTATCGTATATGAGGACTTCTTCTCCCTTCTTAGACAGAAGCGAGCCTAAAGCTGTGCCCCATCTACCCCCGCCGAGGATAGCAAACCTCATACCTTCAGGATTATACTATTGGGAAAAGATGCTGAAAAGTATAGCGGAAGAGTTCCTCTACTGGATAATA
>JALSTO010000048.1 GCA_026983685.1 Aquificaceae bacterium
GTGTTCCCTTCTTAACGTAGCGTGCTTGCTTGAAGGGAATCTGAGCAACTATCCATACCGTGGATATGTCCGCTATCCTGTAGGCGGTCTGACCTTCTTTTACGTATCCTCCCTCAAAGACCTTCTGTTCAAGAATTACACCGCTGACCGGTGCCCTGACTATTTCTTTGACCTTTAAATACTCAAGCTTCTCTTTAGCCTTCTTTATGAGTTCCGGGTCTCCCTTCTCCTTTGCAAGGCGCAGTTCGTCAAGAGCTATCTGTATGTCGGGGCTTAGGACTCTCATGAGGGGTGTTCCTTTTCTCACATACTCGCCCTCAAACCTGTCGTAGGTGTCCACAACCCAGGCATCCGCCCTGACGGTTATGTCATAGACCCGTGAGAGGTCATACTCTATGTATCCGACCGTAGAAAAAGTCTTTACGAGGTCTCTTTTCTGAACCGGCTCGGTTAGAACACCCAAGAGCTGGAGCTTGTCCTGACGAACCATTATGTGCCCTCCGTGGGCGCTTGTTGCAGGTCCACCACCCGCAAGGGTGGTCTTTGACAGAGGAACGAACACATCCTTGGTAACCATACCATCGTCAAAAACAGCCCTAATCTGCCATGGTCCATCCATGCTCACCTTCAGCTCACCCTCGTAAATACCGGGTTCAACCTCGTGCAGGGACGCGGCATCCCTCATCTCGTCCATTCCGGGCATGGGAGGCATGTAGAAGTAGAACTCTTTCAGAGTCTTCGGGGGGCTGACCTCAATTCGGACCTTGTTGTTACCTGACTTTATCTTTCCATCCTTTGAGAGCACCTTAACCTTTATGCCTTTCTGCTCTATGGTAATAACTTCCTTGTAGCCTCCACTTCCACCAAGGAAGAGAAAGCCCAGCGCAATCACGACCACAGCCAAAATCAAAAGTCCCAGACCCTTCTTCATTGCAACGCCTCCGCCTTAGCTACTATTTGGTTAAGCTCCTTTATGAGCTTTGCTCTGTCAAATTCAAGAGACCAGAGAAATCTGTATGCTCTGAGTATGTCCCTAATGTCTGTCTTCTCATACTCGTAAGCTATCAAGAGCGCTTCTATCTCCTTTCTCTTTTCCTTTATCTCTTTCTCAACGGTCTTTAGAATCTCCGAGGTTATCCTGTAGGAGTCGTAAAGGGCACCATACTCTCCCTTGATTCTGAGCTTAACATCTTCAAGTTCAAAGAGTTTGGAACCGTAGCGTTCCTTCTTCTCAAGGACGAGCATGTCCTCCCTTTTGCTCTTCCAAACGGGCAGAGTCAAGCCTACCCTAAGGGTTATCAGATTAGGGATGTCAGGTCTTATGCCGTAACCTGCGGAAAGAAAGAGGTCAGGATAGTGTTCAACCTTAGCTCTGTCTATCTCCTTCTTCACAACCTTCAGCTGTTCCTTCATGAGCTTCACATCAACATTTTTCTCAGGGTCAAATTCAGAGAGAAAATCAAGGGTTGATAGTTCTGAGCCTTTAAGTTCAATCTCCCCGCCCGCAAGGGCGTATATCCTCTCAAGGCTCGTTTCTCTAATTCTCCTGGCTTTTGCCAGTCTTTCCTCCACCCTCACGAGTTCAACCTTCAGAAGTATCAGGTCAGAGAGGAGAGCCTTCCCGTATCTATACTTCTCTTCCGTTATGTCTATGAGAGCTTTTATCTCCCCCTCTATATCTCTGAGAATCCTTTCCATTTCAAAGGAGTAGGAGAACTCCCAGTAGAGCTCTTTCAACCTTCTAACCAGCTCCTTGGTGAATTTCTCTTTCTTGAGGTCCACCTCCCTGCTCTTCTGAAGGAAGATAGCAGAGCTTCTCTCCCTCTTTACAGGGAGGACATACTTCTGAGAGAGGTAGAGGGCAAAACTGCTCATTGGATTGCTCTTATCAGGAAAGTACTTATCTGTATCTATGTTGTTGAGGGCAAAGGAAAGCTGAGGATTTGGCAGGCTCTCCGAGTATTTCGCCCTGTACTTGAAGGACTCTTTCACTCTTTCGTAGGACTTCAGGCGGGGGTTATTCTTTAAGGCAAACTCTATCAACCTGTCAAGCTCACCAGCAAGCCCCACACCTGACAATATAAGGAAGAGCAAACCTGCGATAAGTTTCATCCGCTTTAATCATACGCAGTTAAAGATGTGAATTCAATATTGATAATTTCCGTTAATTTAACGTAAATTTGAACAAAATCCCTTTTTTCCTGAGTGAAGAAGCTAATATAATCTTTCTACATGGAGAAGTTCTTTCTCGTTCTTTTTGCCTACCTTCTCGGCTCCGTTCTCTTCGGGGAGCTTATAACAAAGCTCAAAGGCATTGATATAAGGCAGGTGGGGAGCGGAAACGTGGGGGCAACGAACGTGAGCAGAGCCCTCGGGAAGAAGTACGGGATTCTGGTCTTCTTCCTTGATATGTTAAAGGGCTTCCTTCCCACAGCCCTGACGGTATCCTTCTACGGGGTTGAGAGCAAGGCTGTCATGTTCGTGGGTATAGCCAGCGTTCTCGGGCACATGTTCTCGATCTTTGCCCACTTCAGGGGCGGTAAGGGTGTGGCGACAGCCTTCGGAGTTGTCCTCGCCCTCTCAGTCAAGTTAGCCATCCTGCTTATCCTTGTGTGGGGCGGTGTTCTACTCTGGAAGAGGTACGTTTCCTTAGCTTCAATAACAGCCTCCCTTCTCTCTCCGGTGGTCTTTGCGGTAGCGGGTTATCCTCTTCATATAGTTCTCATGGCTCTTATAGTAGCCCTGCTCATACTCGTAAAGCACAAACCTAACATAGAGCGTCTGATGAGAGGTGAAGAGCGGAAAGTATGAAGCTTTTCCTCTCAGCCCTGCTGATAAACCTGCTCTTTCTGACCTTCAGGGTCTTTTACGTGCTCCTCTATCCTATAGACCTATCTCCAGAGGAAGCTCAGTACTGGGACTGGTCCCGACACCTTGACCTGAGTTACTACTCAAAACCTCCGATGGTAGCCTACCTTAATTTCCTCTCAACATCCCTTCTGGGAAACACTGAGCTCGGTGTTAGGATAACCCCCATAGTTCTGTCCTTCCTCCTGTCGGTGGTCGTCTTCTTCTTTGTGAGGGAGGTCCTTGACGAAAGGGTTGCATTCTTAGCCTCAGTCTTTCCGAATCTCCTGATCGGGGAGGCGATAAACTCCCTCCTCATGACGACAGATGCACCTCTCCTCTTCTTCTGGGGGCTCAGCTCAATGCTCATATACAAGGCTGTTCAGAGAAACAGCCTGTCCCTCTGGCTTGGTGTGGGGGTGTTTGCGGGACTCGCCTTCCTGAGCAAGTATCCCGCAGTCTTCCTATTTCCCCTCACGCTCCTTTACATCTTCCTCGTCAGAAGAGAGCTTCTCCTATCACCCAAGCCCTACCTCTCCCTTATTCCCGCCTTTCTCCTCTCCCTGCCCGTCTTCCTATGGAATACTCAGAGAGACTTTATATCCTTTCGTCACGTCTCAAGCCTTGCGGACAAGGGGGCGAGCTTTCCGAATCTCTCTTCTTTCCTTGAATTTCTCGGGGGACAGGTGCTTTTACTCTCTGTCATTCCCTTCTTCTTCATGGCTTACGGCTGGTGGAGGGCTATCAGGTCAAGGGACCGCTTTCTCCTCTTCCTTACCCTTTACTCCCTTCCCGTTTTTCTATTCTTCTCAGTCCTTGCCCTCAGGAAGAAGGTCTATGCCAACTGGGCTGGTTTTGGCTACTTCACAGGTGCGATCCTTGCAGTCATCTTCTTGGAAAACCTCCGAAGGAGGTCCTCAAAACTCTTCTACGCTGTAGTGCTGTTCTGCTTCTCCCTCACGGTTCTGCTCCACTTCACCCCCCTTCTTGACCTTTTAGGACTGAGCTCTCTTCTTCCGCCGAGGAGGGACCCTGTCAAGGTTATGGTAGGCTGGGAAGAGCTCGGAAGGGAGGTGAGCAGGATGCGAAAGGATGAGTTCATCTTCTCCACCGCCTACCAGATCTCCGCTGAGCTCGCCTTTTACGTTGATGGAAACCCGAGAACCTACGTCTTCCACATGGGTAGGAGGACTCAGTACTTCCTCTGGAGGGAAGGTCTTTGCAGATACAGGGGCAAAGATGCACTCTTCGTTACCTACGGTGGACTTCCTGAAAGGATTAAAAGGCACTTCAAAAGCTACGAATTTTTAAAAGAGGTCAACGTCATCTGGCGGGGAGAGCGGGTGAAAAGCTTTAGGGTTTACAGACTCAAGGACTTTGTAGGCAGGTTTGATGAGGTTCCAAAGGGTTATTAGGTATCTTCTCACTCTCTACCTCTGGGGCTTTATAGCCTATCAGCTCCTTCCTGTGAAAGTCATTCCCTCGGTTAACTATGCTCCGAGGGAGCTCTACCCCC
>JALSTO010000049.1 GCA_026983685.1 Aquificaceae bacterium
TCAATGATGCATGGTGGGAGGAGCGTGGCAAGCCTCTTTCTGGAGGGAGGTTACAATTTGCTCCGCTCTTACAGGTTTCCCACCGACAGTGCCCTCATAAAGGAGAAGATGGTACCCTTCAGGGCTATACTTTCCCTCTATCCTACCCAGTGGCTCAGCCTGAATGAGGATACTATATACGATGCCAATCTCGGAATATTTGCCCGAAGTACAAGCTCCGCAGGTATCAGCATAAAGAGCTTCAAAGGATCACTCAGCTACGTAGTAACGAGGAACAGCACAGGAAAGAGGATATCCGACCAGTACACCGTAAGGGGAGAGCTTGGAATAAGGACCCTACTGCTCGGTGGTTCTCTTACAAAGGACAACCTCTCAGGACAGGAGCTCTACAGGACACTCTATCTTGGATTCCGGGGAGCTTGCTGGACGTTGAAGGTTGATTACAGGAGGACTTACTACGGTACCCAGAAGGGTTATCTTAGGGAAGTATTTGTAGTGTTCAATCTCTTTAACCTCAGGGAACTCAAACTGCCACTGCGGAGAAAATAAGCTCCTTAAGTTTCCTCGTCTGAGCCTCAACATCTTGAGCTGAGAAGATGCCTGAGCCGACGACCACAACATCCGCCCCCGCTCTGACTACCTCAGCCACATTGTTCTCCTTTATACCTCCGTCTATCTCAATAAGGCAGTTAGGGTTTATCCTGTCCCTGAGCTCCTTAAGGGCTGTAAGCCTGTCCAGAGACCTCTCTATGAAGCTCTGACCGCTGAACCCGGGATTGACCGACATAAGGAGAACGTAATCCGCATAGTAAAGAGCCTCTTCAACAGCTCCCACAGGCGTCCCGGGATTGAGGACAACTCCCGCCTTGGCTCCCAGCTCCCTTATCAAGGTAAGTGTCCTGTGGATGTGAACGACGTTCTCTATGTGGACGCTGACCCAGTTGGCACCAGCCTCAATGAACCTCGGTATATAGGTGTCCGGGTTCTCTATCATCAGATGGGTATCTATGGGAACGCTCACCCTCTTCCTTATGTGGGAGAGGAGCTCAGGTCCGACCGTTATGTTGGGAACGAAGTGCCCGTCCATGACGTCGTAGTGGAGTATATCCGCCCCTCCTCTGAGGGTAGCCTCTATCTGCTCGCCTATGTTCCACCAGTCCCCTGCAAGTATGGAAGGCGCGAGGAGCTTTCTCACTTTAATTCCTCCGAATTATTTAATTTTAAGTTCTTTTTGAGGAGACCTGTGACGTCTATCGTGGTCTTAACGCCGGGCATGACCTCTACCCTGAGGATGTCAACGGGACTTTTAAGTGTTAACAACTTAGCTTCACACACCTTTTCAGTTATAGGGAGGTCTGGTCCCAGATACAATCCTCCGTGTAGGGAGAAAACCTCAACAGGGAGGCTTATACGCGTTATCTCCCCTTCCTTAGAAATCTTTACCTTAAACTCTCTCTCCTCCTCCGGGGTCTCCTTTATTACAAGCTTGTAAAGTCTCTCCGGGAGATAGGGTATGTCTTCGGTCCAGGACAGCCTTTTATCGCTCAGATAAACAACCGCCTCAACAGACAGATCTCCGTTCTTTGGGTGTCGGTAGAAGTTTATTTTCTTTCCCGATAGGCAGAGCCAGAGCTCCCTTGATCCAGACCAATCAATTATCTCCGCCTCTTCAAAGGGCACCTCAACGCTTACAAAAGAGACGAACTCATTACCGACCCTGTATAGGGTGCTTTCAAGAAGCCTGTAATCTACCTCCTTGGCTTCACTTATCTTTTTTCTCAGCTCCGCCTCAAACCTTCTTCTCCTTTCCTCTTTCCTCCTAAGCTCTTGCTTCCGCTTTTCTATAATAAGCCAACACTCGGGAGGCATTCTTCTTTTCTCCATCAGAAGTGTAATGCACTTACCCACCTCCTTCCTTGACTTTTCAGCGGAATCACCCTTAGCATATGAAAGGGTTGAGAGAAAGAGGGTAAATAGGACAGGCACGCATTCAGGGGGTATTTCTCCTCTCCGTGTGAGGATTGCATCGCATTTACTGACCATCTTACCAAAGACTTCTTGGGAACCCTTCTCTGAGCCAAAGAGTATGTATAAAATCAAGCTGAAGGCAAAGAAAATCTTTCTTACCACGTTAATAATTTAAGATCTTAGATCATGGGTCTTTTCATTTTTATTCTTCTCGTCTTCCCCCTCTTACGGGCTGAAGAGCTTTCCTTTGATGCTGAAAGGTTCTTGGGAACTGTAAGGCTTATGGACGAGAAGATCAAAATGAGCTGGGTTAAGCTCAGGAAGGGTGGTTACATGGTCTCTGGGAAGATACCAGAACGGTTGATATACGAAGACTTTACCTGTGAATTCCTTACAGACATGAGGGTAGAGGAAGTAAGGAACCTTATACTTGAGAAGGGAGGCATACCCAGAAGGGTACCGTTAAAAGTTCTCAACGCTTACGTAAAGGTAAACGGTGAGCCCTACCTTGCAAAACCCGAAATCTACTACATAAACCCCACGGCAGGAAATTACAGGGAAGTGGGTTCTGAGATTGTCAGGGAAGTTTTCAAAGCCATGGAAAAAGACCCTGAGCTCAAGGAGAGGTTTAACAGCTACGTTGAGGATTTCCAGAGGAAAGGTCTTGACCCCATAGAGGCGAAGAGGGAAGCGCTTAAGTATGTGGTAGGTCTTGCGAGGGTTGAGGTCAGGAGGTGGCTACCGGAAGAGAGCTTACCAAAGGGGCTTTATCTGTATTGCCACAGATCCATTTATGAAACCGAAACGGAGCCCGGCAAGGCTCCTAAGAGCATCTACGAAATAAGGCTTTACCCTGTTGAGCTAAGAGTAATACCTGAAGGTTATATAAGGATTGAGAGGGTGGAAGTTCTTGAAAGGGACATAAAGGTTGTCTTCACCATAGCCTACACGGGCAAGGTTCCGAGGAGCGTTCCCCTTGACCTGATAACTATAAACCCGCCCCCTGCTAAGGGCTTCAAGTTTAAGGATTACAGACACGTATATGCGGGTGGATATCTATATCAGGGTTCTGGAAAGGAGCTAAACAGGGGGAGCTACGTGATATCTTTCAGCTACGCAGGTGAGAAGTTCTATACCTTTATTACCCATCAAAGCAGGGAGACAACATACGAGCTCTACATAAGGCTTGGCTACTATGGATCAAGAAAGCCCAGAAAGGAAATATCCCTGTGGAACCCTTACAAAGGAGACGACTCCTACACAAACACCTTGATAGACATGAACTACACCCACAGGGGCTTTTTGAAGCTTCTTCGTATTACAACCCCGGTCAGGTTTACTTTCAAAATATACTCACCCGAAGGCTACGAGTCGGAGCCCTTTGAGGTTGTGATAAAGTAGTCAGTCCGCCTCCTCCTCAACCCTTATCAGAACAGGATCACCAACAACAACGGGAAGCCCCCTTATCTGGGAGAGGGCTTTCTGGATGTCAAGCTCATAAGCCTTGTGGGTCAGAACTACAAGGGGAACAACAGGTTCTCCGCTCCTTCCTGCTATCTCACAGACCATCTCCTTCTGAAGGACAGAGGCTATGCTTATGTTGAAGTCCGCAAGAACGCGTGATATTGAAGCAAGGACCCCGGGTCTGTCGGGGACGTCAAACCTCAGGTAGTATCTGCTGAAGAAGTTCTCCCTCAGGGATACAGGCTCATCTTCCCAATCTATGGGGGTTATCTCACCGCCATTTCCCGATGCGACTGCCCTCCCGATATCTACTATGTCTGAAACAACCGCAGATGCGGTCGGAAGGGAGCCTGCCCCCTGTCCGTAGAACATTGTCTTCCCTACGAAGTCTCCCTCAATCATGACCGCGTTGTAAACGCCCGAGACCTTGGCAAGGGCTTCGTCCGAGTGGATGAAGGTTGGATGAACCCTTATCTCAACCTCACCGTCAAATCGCTTGGCTATGGCAAGGAGCTTCAGGGTGTAGCCGAGCTCCTTACCCAGCTCTACATCAAGCCTGTCAACTTCTCTAATACCCTCAACCTTAAGGCTCTCAAAGGGAAAGTACCTTCCAAAGGCAAGGGAGGCAAGGATGTTTATCTTGTGTGCCGCGTCCCATCCGTCTATGTCAAGGGAAGGGTCCGCCTCCGCATAGCCCTTCTCCTTAGCCTCCCCGAGGGCTTCCTCAAAGCTCAGGTTCTCTTCAAACATGCGGGTAAGTATGTAGTTCGTGGTACCGTTCAGTATCCCGTATATGGTCCTTATCCTGTTGCTAACGAGTCCCTCCCTGAGAGCCTTTATAACAGGAATACCACCACCAACTGAAGCTTCAAAGCCCACTCTGAGACCCTTCTTCTGCGCCCTCAGAAAT
>JALSTO010000050.1 GCA_026983685.1 Aquificaceae bacterium
GAAGCACCCCCATCAGGAGTTTATCCAGATTGACACCACGGACATACTCTTCATATGTGGCGGTGCCTTTGTGGGTCTTGAGGAGATAATAAAGCACAGGCTGGGCAAGTCCACCATGGGCTTTGAGTCCTCAATAAAGAAAATGAAAGAGGAAGAAAACGTAATAGCCTTCGTTGAGCCCGATGACCTTATAAAGTTCGGCCTCATCCCTGAGTTTGTCGGAAGGCTCCCCGTCATAGCAACCCTTGATGAGCTCACCGAAGAGGACCTCGTAAGAATACTCGTTGAACCCAAAAACGCTCTCGTGAAGCAGTACAAGAAGCTCTTTGAACTTGACGGCGTTGAGCTTGAGTTCACCCAGGAAGCCCTGAGGGAGATAGCGAGGGAGGCTATAAGGAGAAGGACGGGGGCAAGGGGTCTGAGGGCTATCCTTGAAGACGTTATGGCGGACATAATGTTTGAAGTCCCATCAATGGCTGGCGTCAAGAAGGTCATAGTTGACGCTGACACGGTAACCAAGAAGAACAAGCCTAAGGTTATATACGAAAAAGCGGTATAGGATGGGGAAGCCCTCTGTAAGGTTCCTTGATGTCCAGCCTTACGGAGACAGGTTCCTCATCACAGACCCCTTTGGATTGTCCGAAGCCCTCTTAGCCTCAAAGGAACTTATCATCCTCATGTCGCTTATGGACGGCACAAGAAATGACAGGGAGATCAGGGCTGAGTTCCTCAGGAGGACGGGAATAATACTGAAGGAGGAGGAATACAAGGAAGCTTTAAAGCTCCTTGATGAAAACTACCTTCTACTGAACGACAGGTTCCTTGCGAAGCTTGAATCCCTGAGAAGGGAAGCTCTCAGCAGGGAGGTTAGGGAGCCCTTCCACGCTGGAGATGCATACCCTGAGGATTCGGAAAAGCTCAAGGGTTTCATAGATAGCTCCCTGAAAGGAGAGGAAAAAGAGAGTGTCCTCGGGATAATAGTCCCCCACATGGACATGAGGGTCGCAATAGACACCTACGGTGCTGTTTACGGGAGGCTTGATGTAAATCCAGAGACCGTAGTTATACTGGGTGTATCCCACTACATCCACGAGACTCCCTTCTCAGCCTGTCCCCTTGACCTTAAAACTCCCCTCGGCGTTCTCAGGAACGATAGAGAGGTAATTGATCGTCTCCGTTCAATGTTTAGCTACGATATATTTCATGACATACTTTCCTACACAAAGGAGCACTCAATAGAGTTCCAGAGTGTATTCATTAAGAGACTCTTTCCAGAGGCTAAGGTAGTTCCCCTGATAGTATCCTACGGAGAAGAGGAGTTTCTTAAGGAGATAGCCCAAAAGATAGCTAAGGCTATAGATGACAGAGAGACGCTGATAATCTCAAGCGTGGACATGAGCCATGTTGGTAAAAAGTTCGGTGACCCCTCAAGCTACGACCCCTCTCCGAGGGACAAGGAATACATAAGCCTTCTTAAGGATATGAAGAACGAAGAAGCCTTCAGGCTACTTAGCTCGGATAACAACAGGACGAGGATTGACGGGCAGTTTACAAACTTCGTCTTCCTTGAACTGATGAGGTTAATGGGTGCATCAGGTGGGAAGGAAATAGATTACAGAGTGTATCATGAGGAGCCTACTGACTCAAAGGTATCCTACGCAGGGATGACCTTCTCCTGATTATAATTATGAAACGATGTTTGGAGTTCTCCTTCTATCGTTGCTCCTTACCTCCTTATCCCTGTCCGCACCGCTGAAATACTGCATACAGGTGGCAACAGAGAAAGAGCTTGAAGCTATAAAGCCTTACTACGAAAAGGTAAAGGACATGCCACATGCACGGATTGAGAAGAGGGAAAACCTCTACCTACTAAGGGTGGGAGCGGAGGAAAGGAAGAGAGACCTTTTACCTATATACAGGAAGATAAAGAGAATGTTCAAGGACGCTTACATAAAGAAGTGTGAGATAGACAAAAGCTACGTCGTATTTCCAAAGGAGGAGAAGGCACCAGAGCCCCAAAGGGCAGAAAAGGAGGATAAGATAGACAGAATTGAGCTCAAGGAGATAAAGGAACTCCTTATCTCAATAAAGAACGACCTTGGTCTCCTCAGGATTGATATTGAAAAACTCAAAGAAAGAAAAGAGGAAGGGAGCCAAAAGTCAGATACTATCGCCCCAAACTACATAGAGAAGTTTATCTACAGCGCTGGCATACTCCTCGGAGGTTTGTTCCTGTTCACCTGGATTCTAATATTCTTCCTCTACAGAAAAGTAGGAGAAAACAACATAAAGAATACTAACCTTCTCAATGATGTATTCAACCTCATAAAGGTTCTAAACCTACTAAGCAAGGGAAACGTGATAAAGATGGAAAGGGGAAAGATACTCATTTACGACGAGAAGAAAGACAGGTGGAAAGAGGTAGAGTGATGGATGTTTTCGTTATGGGCTCCGACCAGAGGTCTGTGAGATGTGCAAGGGTTTCCTTTGGAAGGGATGAAAAGGTTGATCCAGAAAGAGATAAAAAGCTCCTCAGGTACCTCTTCAGGCACAAACATGCTTCTCCCTTTGAGCACAACATAATAGCCTTCAAGGCTGATAAAGAGGACTGGCTGAATATACTTAGAGAGTTTGAAAATCCGACCGTTCAGATATACTACTCGGGAGGGTACATCTGGCTCAACCTCAGGAGTGCGATAAACTCCCTGAACTATCTACCGCAGGAGCTGATAGAGGCACTTGAAGAGCGCTTTCCCACAACGTGGACCATAGTCCAGAAGAGGGGAGAGGTGGAAGATGATGAGCTCTCTTCCTTGAATTACACAACGGACAAGGTATTTCTTGAAAACAGGATAGATACAGGCTCTGGGTGGGTAGGGCTCGTTGACCGACTTGAGCTGGGTACGGATATGGACTACTACACCTTCATAGTTGAGTGTCCCCTCTTCGTAGCAAGGCAGTGGCACAGGCACAGGTTTGGCTCCTACAACGAGATATCAAGGAGATACACAGCCTACGACATAAAGTTCTACATACCCAGAATTCTCAGAAAGCAGGCTAAAAGCAACAAGCAGGCTTCCCTTGAAGAACCTGTCCCCGAGCCCTTTCACAGCGAATTTTTAAAAGAAATAGAGAGGCTTATTGAAGAGAGCTACTCTCTCTACGGGAAGATGACAGAGAAGGAGGTTGCAAAGGAGCTTGCAAGGGGAATTCTACCCCAATTTATGAAGACGAGATACTACTGGACTGTGCCGAGGATAGCCCTTGACAACTTCATAACCCTCAGAACCCACGAGGGTGCCCAGAAGGAAATAAGAGAGCTTGCTCAGGCGATAAAAGAGCTCGTAGGCTACAGAGGAACTGACAGGAAAAATATACTTTAAGAGAACCACCTATCAAGGACCTTCTGAGCTACAGCTTCAGGAGTAAAGCCAAAGTGTTCAAAGAGAGCCTTGCCAGGAGCAGACTTCCCGAAAGTCTCCATGGAAACAAGCATGCCCTCCTGCCCAACGTACCTATACCAGCACATACCCCTCCCAGCCTCCACAACTACCCTTCTCCTCACCTCAGGAGGGAAAACACTTCTCTTATACTCCTCATCCTGAAGCTCAAAGAGCTCAATGGATGGAAAGTTAACGACCCTGACCTTGAGACCTCTTTGAGCGAGTACATCCTTAGCCCCGAGGGCTACATGCACCTCTGAACCCGTTCCGATGAGTATAAGGTCTGGCGTTCCATCACAGTCAGATAGAACGTAAGCCCCCCTCCTAAGATTCTCTTCAGAAGGGTAAAGGCTTCTGTCCAATGTAGGGACACTCTGTCTCGTGAGAATTATTGCTGTCGGTCCATCCTTTCTCTCCACAGCCACTTTCCAGGCAACCTTGACCTCGTTTGCATCCGCAGGTCTTATGACCCAGAGGTTGGGAATAAGTCGGAGGGAAGGGAGCTGTTCAACCGGCTGGTGGGTCGGTCCGTCCTCTCCCAGACCTATTGAGTCGTGGGTAAATACGTATATAACCTGAAGGCGGGACATAGCCGCCATCCTTATAGTAGGTCTCATGTAATCCGAGAATATCAGAAAGGTTCCTCCGTAAGGCAGGATTCCACCGTGGTAAGCCATACCGTTAAGGATAGCCCCCATCGCGTGCTCCCTCACACCGAAGTGAATGTTCCTCCCTGCAGGAGTATCCACCTCAAGGTCCGGGTAATTGACAAGCAGGGTGTTGTTTGATTCGGAGAGATCCGCTGAACCACCTATCATAGTAGGTATGTAGTCCGCCATAACATTAAGGACCTTCCCCGAAGCCTTCCTCGTAG
>JALSTO010000051.1 GCA_026983685.1 Aquificaceae bacterium
GGGGCTTGAGGTCCAGCCCTATCCCACGGACTTCAAGTTTGAGGGAAGGTACAACCTCTACAGCCTCTTTCCCAAATACAGCGTCCTTTACGATTCCGCCATAGCCATAAGGGAGTATCTGGGTCTCACCTTCTACAGCCTCGTCTATTGAAAGACGATCAGATTGTCCCTGTGGATGACCTCCTCCTTGGTAGTGGAGAGTATATCCTTGACCTTGTAGCCTTTTTGCCCCTTTACCTTGTCTATCTCCTCACTTGAGAAGTTCACCTTTCCCTTTCCGACAACTATGCCCTCTGGATTCATAACGCTGACAATGTCCCCTGCACGGAAGTTACCCTCCACCCTGAGAACGCCCGCGGGAAGGAGGCTCCTGCCCTCCCTCAGGGCACGGACAGCACCCTCATCAATTATGACAGCCCCCTTGGGCTCTTCCACCATCGCCATGCTCTTGAGCTTCCTGCGGAATCTTCTCTTCACGGGTCTGAATACGGTCCCGGTAGTCTTTAGTTCCCTAACCCGGACGAGGTTGTCCTCTTTACCGGTTATGACCACAGGCACACCTATGGAAACCGCAAGCCTTGTTGCTTCAAGTTTGCTCCTCATACCTCCACTACCAAAGTCGCTCCCGGTCCCCCGGACAAACTTAAAAGCCTCCTCCAGACTCCTCACCTCGCCTACAACCCTTCCCTTATCGTTAATGAGCCCTCCCGCTGTTGAGAGTATAACGAGGAGGTCAGCCCCCAGCATGTAGCTCACGTAAACCGACAGGAAGTCGTTATCGCCGAAGACGAGCTCGCTGACAGCGACCGTATCGTTCTCGTTCACTATGGGGACTACTCCCATCTCAAACATTCGCTCAAGGGTGCTCTGGGCATTCCTCAGCCTGTCCTCGTTTCCTTTCCTAAAGATATCGCTGGTCAGGAGAACCTGGCCCACAGTAAGACCGTAGTTGGAGAATACCGTGTCGTAGAGATGCATAAGGTATGCCTGCCCTATGCCCGCGAGCGCTTGTCTCGTGGTAAGGTCTCCAGGTCTCTCCTTCACACCCAGCTTCTTTGCCCCGCACAGAACCGCCCCGGAGGAGACAATAAGGACCTCATCACCCTTTTCCCTGAGCTCTTTCACTTCCTCCGCGAGCTTTGAGAGGAATCTAAGATCTATGTCCTCCCTTTCAGTACGCAGGAGGTTTGAGCCTACCTTTACAACTATCCTCATCCGAGCCTCTCAAAAAGGCTGAGGAAGAACCCTACCATCTCCTCAAGCTCCTTCAGACTTATGCTCTCCCTATCAGTATGGCTGTCCTTGAGGCTTCCGTGTCCGAAGACTACACACTCGTAGCCAGCTCTGTGATAGTTGGCTCCGTCGGTCCACGAGGGCATAGTCCCGAGAACAGGCTCCCTTCCCGTAGCATCCCTGAAGCTATCAAGGAGGACACCGAGCATACTCTCACATCTGAAGTCTATGAAGTCCTCCCCATCCTCAAAGATATAGATTATCCTGCAGGAGCTATTAATACTTTTAAGAGCCTCCTTAACCTTCGCATCCATATCCTTCCATTTCTCACCTCTGTAGAGCTTTACCTCAAGGAGAGCCTCACACCTGTGGGGGACCGCGTAATGCTCCGAGCCTCCCTTCACCATGAGTATGTTCACAGGCCTTGAGAGCTTCTCCTCAATGACCTCAACAGCCCTGAATAGAACTTTTACGGGGTTCTCAACCTTTTCAAACTCCGCCCCGTGAACGCTCTGTCCCTCAACCACAAGCCTGAACTCAAGGGAGCCGTTCTGAGATGTGCAGAAGCGACCGTAGGTAGGCTCAAGGACGAGACACCTCTTGTCCTCTCCCAGAACCTCAACAACCCTCTCAGAGCCGAGGGCTGAGTTGTTTTCCTCATCAACGACAAGGGCTAAGGAGACGGGAAGTTCCCTGCCGGGGTTCTTCTCCCTGAAGAGCTCAACCGCCGTGATCAGAGAGGCGAGGGCACCTTTTACATCGCTCGCACCCCTTCCGTATATCCTTCCCTCTATCTCCACAGGCTTGAAGGCGTTCCTCATGTTTATGGGCGGTACCGTATCAACATGGCAGGATATTAGATAGGGTCCCTCGGACAGGTATATGAGGTTGTCCCTTCCCTCACCAACAGGCTGGCGAAGGACTTCAAGACCGAGGCTCCTGAACCTTTCTTCAAGGAAGTTCTGCAACTGCGCCTCCGAGCCAGAGACGCTCTTTATAGCTATGAGCTCCTTGAGAAGAGAAGCTGTCCTTTCCTTGATGCTCATAGGAAATAGTTTATTCTAATCTTCGGTGCTGTACAGGGTAATAGCTTTTCTTCTTGTGGGAGGGCTGTCGCTTCTTTTGAGTCTCCACAGGGGATTTCCCCTTGAAGGTGTAGCCTTAAGGGTTGAGGATACAAAGTTCTTCGTAAGGGAAGCTCTCGGTCTCACGCCAAAGCCTACGGACAAGGTCGTCGTGGTAGCCATAGATGAGAAGAGCATAAACGAGCTCGGAAGGTGGCCTTGGAGTAGAAAAGTGATAGCTCAGCTGATAAGGAATCTCTCCTCCGCCAGGGTGGTTGCCCTTGATATAGTCTTCTCCGAGCCTGAAGATAAGGAGAGTGACAGGGAGCTCGCGGAAGCTATAGAGAAGAGCGGGAACGTCATTCTGGGCTTCTTCTTTCGCCTGAGCTCAACCCAGAGGGAGAACCCAGAGAGCCTTAGCCTGCTTCAGGAGAGCGAGTTCCTCAGATACAAGCTCCTTACCAAAAGGGTCGGTTTGCTTGAGGTTCCTCACGTGGAGCTGAGCCTTCCACTCTTTATGACCTCAGCCCTCGCCTCAGGCTACCTGAATGCGGAGCCCGATAGAGACGCCATATACAGGAAGTATCCCTTAGCCTACCTCTTCAGAGGCGGAGTTTACCTCCCCTTAGCTCTTCAGGCTCTTCGCTTCTACGAGGGGAAAGACTTCTACATGGAGATATCGGAGAAGGGTATAGAGAAGTTCCTCTTCAGGGGAAGGAGGGTTCCCGTTTATGAGGGAAGGTACCACAGGATAAACTTCTACAATCCCTCACACCTCAAGGTGGTCTCCGCTGTTGATGTGATAAGGGGATCCCTCGGGAAGGATAGTTTTAAAGGAAAGGTAGTCTTCGTTGGAGCAACAGAGATAGGTATATACGACCTGAGACCAACCCCCGTTGATCCCATAACTCCGGGTGTCTTCCTTCACGCCTTTACTTTCTCCAACTTTGACAGATTTCACTTCATACACAGTTCATCCCTTGCGGACACTCTGGCAGTCATATTCATGGCTGGTGTTCCCTTCGGTGCAGTTTTCTTCAGAAAGTTCTCACGCAGGCTCATACTTTACACTCTTACCCTGCTTTTCTATCCAGCGCTCTCCTTTTCCCTCTTCTCACTCCTGAGCTTTGACCTCAGCCTCTTCTACCCTTCCCTCGCCTTCTTTCTATCCCTGATATCCCAGGAGGGAATAAGGATAATAGTAGCGGAGAGGAATATAAAAGAGCTCAGGAAGGCTTTCAGCAGTTACGTTTCACCCCAGCTCCTTGAGATAATTACGAGGAATCCCGACAGGCTCAGGCTGGGGGGAGAAAAGAGAGAGGTAACTGTCCTCTTCTCAGATATAAGAGGCTTTACGGGGCTTTCGGAGAGGCTCAAGCCCGAGGAGCTGGTGAACCTCCTCAACGAGTTCCTTACGCCTATGACCGACGTTATCCTTGAAAACAGCGGAACATTAGACAAGTACATAGGTGATGCGATAATGGCGATCTTCAACGCACCCGTTGATGTTCCCGACCATGCGGACAGAGCCTGCCTCTCAGCCCTGAAGATGCTGGAGGTTCTTGATGGTATTAATCCCCACTTCAAGGAGAGGTACGGTGTTATCTTGGATATAGGTATAGGCATAAACACCGGGGAGGCTGTCGTGGGTAACATGGGCTCAAGGCAGAGATTTGACTACACAGCCATAGGGGACACCGTGAACTTAGCCTCGCGCCTTGAGGGTCTGAACAAGCTCTATAAAACGAGGGTTATTGTGAGTGAGAACACAAAGAGGAAGCTCAAAAGGGATTTTCTTATGAGAACCCTTGACGTGGTTGTAGTGAAGGGAAGGAGAGAGCCCGTGAGGATATACGAGCTCATGCGAAACACAGAGGAAAACAGGGAAAAGGCTCTCAGGTTTGAAAGGGCAATAGAGGAGTACTTCAAGGGCAACTTTGAGGGTGCGATGCTCCTATTTGAGGAGCTGAGCATAAGGTTCGGAGATGAGACG
>JALSTO010000052.1 GCA_026983685.1 Aquificaceae bacterium
TGGGAGCAGGAAATGTGGGGGAACACGTTGCAAGTCTTCTTGCCATCAAAGGTTTTGCGGATGTAAGGCTCTTTGATATACCCAGAAGGGATGGAGAAAAGCTCTTTGAGCCGGTCAAAGGAAAGGCTCTTGACATGAAGCAGATGGTCGCAGCCATGGACATAGACACAAAGATAGACGGCTTCACCGTTACCCCCGAGGGTGATGGTTACGAGCCTATAGTTGACAGCGACATAGTTGTTATAACGGCAGGTTTCCCCCGAAGACCGGGCATGTCCAGAGAGGACCTGCTTGAGGCAAACATAAGGATACTCTCAACGATAATATCCAAGGTGCGCCAGTACGCCCCCAACTCAATACTCATAGTTGTGACCAACCCAGTTGACATAATGACCTACGCTGCGGTCAAGCTCAGTGGCTTCCCTGCGAGCAGGGTAATAGGTATGGCCGGTGTCCTTGACTCTGCAAGGTTCAAAACCTTTATAGCTGAGGAGCTGAGGGTCTCTCCCAAGGACATCCACGCCTACGTGATAGGCGGACACGGTGACGAGATGGTCCCCCTGATATCAATCTCAAACGTAGGCGGTATACCCCTCAAGGACCTAATACCGAAGGACAGGCTGAGCGAGATAATCCACAGGACGAGGTTCGGTGGAGGTGAGATAGTTAATCTGATGGGAACATCCGCCTACTATGCTCCCGCCGCGGCGGTTGTTGATATGGTTGAGGCTCTCGTTACCAACAGCAGAAGGATACTGCCCTGTTCTGTTTACTTGGACGGTGAAGCTGGAGAGTACTATGGGGTCAAGGGCTTCTGCGTCGGCGTACCCGTCAAGCTCGGATCTAACGGGGTTGAAGACATAATAAAGGTGCCTATGATAGAAGAGGAGCGTCAGATGTGGGAAAGATCTGTTGAGTCTGTAAAAAAGAGTATTGAAGTAGCGGAGGTGATGCTCGGTGAGAAAAGTCCAAGCTCATGAGATAACCGAGGCTGTGAAGGAGCTTACAATAAAGGCTAACTACGAGATACCCGAGGAAACCGTAGCCCTCTTCAAGGAAGCCCTTAGCAGGGAGGAGTCTCCCCTTGGCAGGGAGGTTCTCCAGCAGATAGTTGAGAACGCCCAGATAGCCCTCGTGGAGAAGATGCCCTACTGCCAAGACACTGGGGTTACGGTAGTCTTTGTTGAGATAGGTCAAGAGGTTGTTATAGAAGGAGCCTCCCTTCAGGAGGCTGTGAACGAAGGTGTCAGGCAGGCAACGAAGGAAGGCTATCTGAGGGCTTCAATGGTCTGGGATCCTCTCTTTGAGAGGAAGAACACAGGAGACAACACACCAGCCATAATCCATACCGAGGTGGTTCCCGGCGACAGAGTAAAGATAACTGTAGCACCAAAAGGTGCAGGCTCTGAAAACACCTCAAGACTTGCCATGCTCAAGCCGGCGGACGGATGGGAAGGTGCAAAGAGGTTTATCCTTGAGACTGTCAAGAACGCCGGACCCAACGCCTGCCCTCCACTCACGGTCGGTGTGGGTATAGGCGGAAACTTTGAGTACTGTGCATACCTCGCTAAGAAGGCACTCCTCAGACCCCACGGGGAGAGAAATCCAGACCCGATGATAGCGAGGGTTGAAGAAGAGCTTATAGAGGACATAAACAAGCTCGGTCTGGGACCCATGGGCTTTGGGGGAACGGTTACCGCTGTTGATGTAAAGGTGGAGATGTATCCCTGCCATATAGCTTCCCTTCCTGTGGCTGTGAATATCCAGTGTCATGCTTCCCGTCATGCGGAAAGAGTGATATGAAGTACATACTCATACTCGCAATAATAGGCTTGATAACCGTGTTCTTTCTGTCAGGCTTTGCCTTCAGGGTATTGAGAACGGAGCTGAAGGATAAAAAAAGAGTATGGAAGTGATAGCCCTATCTCTATATACGGGTTCACTCTTTCTCATAGTTTTCGTGGTGGCTCCCACCTTGCTCAGGACTGAGAAGAACAAAAACATAGCGGGCGGTTTTTACGGCAGGATACTTTGGCGCTTTTACAAGATTGCTTTTTTCCTTATATTGGTGTATCTTATATTGGGCAACAGATGGGTTGGACTGCTACTGCTGACAGGCTTTTCCTTGAACGTGGCTATATCTATGTGGCTTAAAAGGTACAAGAGAACGCTCGGTAACATAGAAGACCATCCCTTCAACTCTCCCCAAAGGGCTAAGTTCAGGAAGGTTTCTTACCTATCAACCTTGGTTCTTTTAGGTAATTTTCTTCTTTCAACGATAATACTCTTCAAGGAGGTTGGATGAGTAAGCTTCAAGAGTATCGGGTGAACAGACAGATAAGGGCACGGGAGGTAAGGCTCATAGACGAAAACGGTCAGCAGATAGGGATAGTCCCTCTAAGTGAGGCGCTGAGTATGGCTGAGGAAAAAGGACTTGACCTTGTTGAGATAGCTCCTCAGGCTAAGCCTCCTGTATGCAAGATAATGGACTATGGCAAATTCAAGTACGAGCTAAAGAAGAAGGAAAGGGAGGCAAGAAAAAAACAGAAGGAGCATCAGATAGAGGTAAAGGACATAAGGATGAAGGTCAGGATTGATGAACATGACCTAAAAGTTAAGCTTGGGCACATGAGGGAGTTCTTGGAGGATGGAGATAAGGTCAGGGTCAGGATAAGGTTCAGGGGAAGGGAAAACATACATCCTGAGCTTGGGGAAAAGCTCTATAAGAAAATTGTTGAAAACCTTCAGGATGTCGGAGAGGTTGAGGTACCCCCTAAAAAGGAAGGACCGTTCCTGATATTCACCTTAGCTCCGAAGAGGAAGAAGTAGGTTTATAATATAGAATTCGGAGGTAGCTCATGGCAAAGGTTAAGATGAAGACCAACAGGTCAGCAAAGAAGAGGTTCAAGGTAACCGCTACAGGAAAGATAAAGAGGTACAGGAGCGGAGGCTCCCACTACAACACCAAAAAGTCCCCCGATAGAAAGAGGAGGCTCAGGAAAGCTACCTACGTCAAGGAGAACATGATTGACCATGTCAAAGCCCTCCTAAGGGTATCTTAATCGGTAACCTCTAAGAAGGAGGTGTGGATACTCTTCACCTTCCCACCGAAGTCAACGGTTGCCTTCTCACCTTCTAAACTAAGAACCTTTCCCCTTCCAAAAACCCTGTGGTTTACGTATATGCCCACCCTGACCTTGGGGTTTGGCTTCAGTTTTGGTGCGTAGGATACCTTCGTCTTCTTTCTGAAATGCTCAATGTTCAGGAGATTCTTGGGTATATCGGATAGGAACCTGCTCGGTCTTCTCCCCCTGTCTCTGGTGTAGGACAGATATAGCCTCTCCTTAGCCCTCGTTATAGCCACGTAGAAGAGCCTCCTTTCCTCTTCAAGCTCTGAGTCATCTTCAAGGGCTCTGCGGTGTGGGAGCACCTCTTCCTCAAGCCTCGGTACGAACACTACCTCAAACTCCAGCCCCTTCGCAGCGTGTATGGTCATGAGCTTGACAGCCTTATCCCTCTCCTCCTCTGAAGAGACCAGTGTGGCTTCGCTCAGGAACTCCTCAAGTGAAGTACCTTCCTTCAGACTCTCCTTCGCTGTTCTTATAAGCTCCCTGACGTTTTCCTCCCTCTCTGTCGGCTCCCCCCTGTGCTTTTTCAATATCCTTTCCATAAAGGGAGTTTCATGGACAAGTCTTTCCAGCACAGCTGGGTAGTTTTCCCTATCTCCCTCCAGCTCCCTCCAGAAGTCAAGGAACCATCTCAACTCTGATGCCCTCTGCCCCTTCACTCTCTCGGAGAACTCCCTCAGGGCTTCAATCCAGCTTCCTCTGAAGAGCCCCTTCATCCTCTCCAGTGTCCTCTGCCCGATCCCCTGAAGGAAGTACTCCACGACGCTTCTGAAGGCTATCTCGTTTTCCGGATTCATCATGAGGCGCAGGGCTTGGAGCAGGTTCTTCACCTCCGGTCTGTCGTAGAACCTGATAGCGCCCACAAGCCTGTAAGGTATGCCCATCCTGAAGAAGGTCTTCTCAAAGACATCGGTCAGGTAGGAGACTCTCATCAGGACAGCTATCTCTTCAGGGGGATGGTTTTTGAGGAGCTCTTTTATCTCCTGTGCAACCCATATAGCCTCCTCCTGTTCGTTCTCAAACCTCATAACTATGGGCTTTTCACCTTTGTCCTTAGTAGCTTCAAGGACAGGAATAAGCTCCTTCCACTGGGCTCTGCTCTTCTTCAGGACTGA
>JALSTO010000053.1 GCA_026983685.1 Aquificaceae bacterium
AACGTAGTCAACGCCGTCCTCAAGTTCCCTTGCGGGAGTTTCCCTGCTGTCGTCCAAGGAAAATATCTTCTGGGCAAGATACCTTGAGTAGATAAAGTATCCGAATAGGTACATAACCAGTGCGAACAGGATTATCCCCACAGCGCTCATGAATAATGATTATAAGACCCTATTCCCTAACCCTGTTTTATATTAAAGTTTATGAATATCCTAATAATCGGAAGCGGTGCTATAGGACTCTCAACAGCCTTTGAGCTTGCCCTGGCAGGGCATTCGGTCAGGGTTGTTACAAGGAACTACGAGGAGGGAACCTCATGGGTTGCGGGAGGTATGCTCGCTCCCTTCTCCGAAGGTCTGACTGGAGACCTCCTTTCCTTCTCCGTAGAGAGTCTTAACCTTTACCCGGACTTCATCAGCAGGCTTGAGGATGTAGCCCGCATGAAGATATACTTCAGCCGGAATGGAATTCTCAGGATAACCATGGACGAGGAAGAGCACAGAGAGGTCGGGAGATTAGCCCGAGAGTACGCTCGCGGGGGCGTTGGTGTTGAGGAGATAGACTCTCAGGAGCTCAGGAAGAGAAAACCCTTCCTGTCAGGGGAGCCTTTTGGAGCTTTCCTCTTCAAGGAAGAAGGTAATGTTGACGCGGAGAAGCTGATGGACGCCCTCCTCCTTGGGTGCGAAAACCTCGGTGTAAAGATACACATAGACGAGATAACTGAGATAGAGAAGAAAAACGGAAGGGTTGAGTCCATAAAGGGCTACAGGGATACCTACAGAGCGGACTTCTACGTGTTTACCACGGGAGCATGGAGCAAAAGTCTCCTGAAGCTTCCCGTCTTCCCAGTAAAGGGGCAGATACTCAAGGTGAAGGGGATTGAGCTTGAGAGGGTACTCTACTCAAAGATAGCTTACATAATACCAAAGGAGAACTACCTCCTTATCGGAGCCACCTCGGAGGATGCGGGCTTTGACAGCAGGGCTACTCTGGGCGGTGTCAGAACTCTAACCGAAGGTGCGCTCAGGCTCCTCCCTTCCCTTGGGGATGTTGAGTTTCTCGGGGTTAAGGTGGGCTTCAGACCCGGCACTCCCGATGAGGCACCTATCTTTGAAGCTGGAGAGAACTACTTTATCTGCGTAGGGCACTACAGGAACGGCATACTCTGGACGCCGGTGAGCGCCCATACGATCCTATCTTACGTTGAGAAGGGAGAGCTTTCTCCCTACGTAAAGAAGTTCAGTGCCCAGAGGTTTCTGGTGGGATAACCCTTTCAAAATCATATTGTCATGAACGTCCCTGAGTTTAATTTTTATCCATACCACTTGAAAGGAGGAAGGAGATGCTGAGAGCTGACTGGATTGAGAAAAGACGCAAGTTTAGGAATAAAAGCCAGATGCACCTTGCAAGGCAGGGAATAATCACCGAGGAGATGGAGTATGTAGCCCGCAGGGAGGGGCTGTATCCTGAGTTCGTCCGTCAGGAGGTGGCTATCGGCAGGATGATAATACCCGCAAACATAAACCATCTTCACTTGGAACCCATGTGCATAGGGATGAACTCAAGGGTGAAGGTCAATGCCAACATAGGGAACTCAGGCTTGGCTTCGGACATACCCACAGAGGTGGAGAAGGCGAAGGTAGCCATAAAGTACGGTGCGGACACGATAATGGACCTCTCAACGGGAGACGCAATTCCTGAGACAAGGCAGGCGATAATTGAAGCGAGCACCGTCCCAGTCGGAACTGTTCCTATATACGAAGCCTGGAAGATAGCAAAGGGTGATGTAAAACAGCTGACCGTTGACCTGATACTTGATGTGATAGAAGAGCAGGCACGTCAGGGAGTCTCCTACATGACCATTCATGCAGGAATTCTGAGGGAGCACCTCCCCATGGTCCAGCACAGGGTTATGGGGATAGTGTCAAGGGGCGGAGCTATTCTCGCCCAGTGGATGACAGAGCACGGGAAGCAGAACCCCCTTTACGAGAACTTTGACAAGATATGCGAGATATTCAAGAAGTACGATGTCTCCTTCTCCCTCGGAGATGCCCTCAGACCGGGATGTATAGAGGACGCCACCGACGATGCCCAGTTGGGAGAGCTGAAGGTTCTCGGAGAGCTCACGGAGAGGGCTTGGAAGCATGATGTCCAGGTTATGGTTGAGGGTCCGGGACATGTTCCCCTCCATGAGGTTGAGTTCAATATGAGGATTCAACAGCTCTGGTGTAAGGAAGCTCCCTTTTACATCCTCGGTCCCCTCGTTCTTGATGTGGCTCCAGGTTATGACCACATAGGAAGTGCGATAGGTGCAGCTGTGGCAGGCTCGGTGGGTGCTTCAATGCTCTGCTACATAACCCCGAAAGAACACCTTGGACTTCCCAATATTGAGGATGTTAAGCAGGGCGTAATAGCCTACAAGATAGCAGCTCACTCAGCGGACATAGCAAAGCACTGGCCCGGTGCGAGGGATTGGGACCTTGAGATGTCAAAGGCAAGGTACGCCTTTGACTGGAACAGGCAGTTTGAGCTTGCGATGGACCCCGAAACGGCAAGGGCTTACCACGACGAGACCCTGCCCCAGGACGGCTACAAAACCGCAAAGTTCTGTTCAATGTGCGGACCCGAATTCTGCTCCTACAAGATATCCCAGAAGGTTCAGGAAAAGGTTGAACCCGAGGAACTCCTTACAAAGGATAACTGGGTGGCGCCATGAGGTCATGGACCTACTTCATTCAGCTCATAGGAAGGAACTCAAAGGGAGAGCCCCTTGAGGAGGGGGCTCTCTACATAACCGCTGTCCCTACGGACAGGAACCTCTTTAAAGAGGTGCACCTTTCCTGCTATTCCCAGCACTACCTGCCCGAGGAGAGTGCAATAAACTACGGTCAGGCTTTCGCCATAGGTGTTGATTTCAGGATAGAGGAGCCGAGCAGGTACGGGCTGAAGTTCTACAGGGAGGACGACGAGCTCTACATATTTGAGGAAGGTATAAACATGAAGGAGGGGCTGAAGAGAGTTTACAGACTCCTCATTGACAGGCTCAGGGAGCAAGGCTACGGGAAGGACTTTGATGTTGTACCCGATATGGGAGCACCTTCGGAGAACCTGATGAGGGAGTGTCTCCTTGAGGTGATAAAGGAGCTCTGAAGCATGTATAAAACGGTGTTTTATATCTCTGAGCTATCTCATGCTTTTTGCCTTGACAATATAAGGATATCCTTATAAATTGTAGGCATTCCTGCAAAAGCGAGTGGAGGTTCAGTAATGGATAAAGAGAAGGAAAAGCTGATAACACCAGGTCCATCGGGCTATATGCCTACCCCTGGAGCCTTTATGGGGGTTGAGCTTCCGCCTCCGGGCAAGGCTCTGCTATACGGTGAGATAGTTGATGAAGAGACCGCTATGAGAGAAGCGGCGAAGGCTATGCTTACTCGCAGAAACCCGACCATATTCCCCGGTCCGCTGGTCCTATGGGGATGGAATGCGGGTGCAATGGAAAAGGCTAAGGCGGTGCTTGAGCTCGCGATGGAGATACCCAACTGCAGGATAATCCCCATGCCGGACTACAGACCCAAGTACCCGAAGATTGACCCTGAGGCGGAGATAAACCCCAACCACCCTAACCTCACCATACTCCACAACAAGATTGAAGCCTGCATATTCGTCGGTGTTCACTGTCACTATGCAAACCTTTCCCTTAGAATGATAAGGGCTGGAACTAACTGCTTCACCATAGCCCTCTGTGCTGAGATGGGGCACGAAGATGCGATGGTATCTCTGAGGGATGTCCACGCTGAGGAGATAAGAAGGTTCAAGGATGTCCTCGTTCAAGTGAGGAAGGAGCTGGGAATTGAATGGGAGCCAAAGCTCCCACCCGAGAACCCCTCCCTGCCCAAGGAAGAGTGGACGAAGGTATCTCCGTTGGACTTTGGAGAGTATGCAGCACTGCTCATGCCCAAGAAGGGCGAGGTAGTTGAGGAGACGGAATAATTAGCTTAGGAGGTGTGTTATGCCCGAGCAGAAAGTTGTAGAGCCAGAACATCTTATACTTGAGGCTCCGAGGGAGAGGAAATTTATAACGGGCTCTCAGGCTTTTGCGGAAGCTGTCAAAAGGGCGAACGTTGATATAGCCATCGCTTACCCCATAACACCACAGTCGGAGACGATGCACCTCGTCGGTGATCTCTTCGCCCAGGGCTATGTGAAGGACTACTACAGGGCGGAAGAGGAGTACGG
>JALSTO010000054.1 GCA_026983685.1 Aquificaceae bacterium
TTGGGAGGCGGTTTCTATAGCTGTAGGGACCATGATAGGGGCTGGGATATTCTCAATCCTCGGCGTAGGAGCCCAGATATGCGGTGAAAACTTACCCTTAGCCTTTGGGATCGCAGCTCTATTCTCCCTGTCCATCGCCTATTCCTACGCGGAGCTGGGTTCAAGGTATGTCTCAAATGCAGGTCCTATTGAGTTCATTCTGAGGGGAATAGGTAATAACCCTGTAACGGGAACCCTCAGCATACTCATGTGGTTCAGCTACGTTGTCTCCATATCCCTCTTTGCGAAAGCCTTTGCGGGCTATCTCCTTGCCCTTCTTGGTGTGAGCCTGAAAAGCTACCTCTTCACCGCAGTTGAGGTTTCCGTTGTTGTCTTCTTCACTGTTCTTAACTTCTTTGGCTCCAAGGCGGTCGGGAAGTCGGAGTTCTGGATAGTCCTTGGAAAGCTTCTGGTCCTGCTGAGCTTCGTTCTCTTAGGGGTATGGAACGTTAATCCGGAGCTTCTTAAGCCTTCTTTTTCCGAGAAAGAGATTATAAACACCTTCTACGCTTCATCCGTGCTGTTCCTGACCTACATGGGTTTCGGTCTCGTGACGAACGCTTCTGAAAATATAGAGGACCCGAAGAGAAATGTCCCACGGGCTATATACACGAGCATAGCCATCGTATCTATCGTGTACATATCGGTTGCAGGAGTGGCTGTAGGAAACCTTGGTGCTGAAGGTCTTGTGAAGGCAAAGGAGTACGCCCTCGCGGAAGCTTCCAGACCTTTCTTGGGAGACCTCGGCTTTAAACTCGTGTCCATAGGTGCCCTTTTGTCAACTTCCTCCGCAATAAACGCCACCCTTTACGGGGGAGCTAACATAGCTTACGTTTTAGCCAAGAGGGGACACCTCCCTCCTATCTTTGAGAGGAAGGTTTGGTTTGATGAACCAGAGGGTCTCTACGCAACAGCAATCCTCAGCGTTCTCCTTGCTCTCTTCCTTGACCTCGGGGGTATATCCTCTCTCATAAGTTTTGTCTTTCTCATGATATACATCTTCGTGATAGCATCCCACTACAGGCTTGCAAGGGAAGTGGGCAGTTCCAGAGCTATAATAGCCTTCAACTTTGCGGTAGTTCTTTGCATAGTTATCGTTCTGAGCGTCTATCAATGGAAAGAGCAAAGGGAGAGCTTCTATACTGAGCTTGTGATCGTGGCTTTTGCTTCCTTCTTTGAGCTTGCCTACAGAAAGATAACAGGAAGGTTCTTCAAGCTGAAGGAACTCCAGAGCTAAAGTCTTATACTATTCTTATGGAGCTCACGAGGAGGTAAAAGATGGAAACCGCTTCACTGAAGAGCTACGCCCTGGAGAAGGTTGAAACTGCAAGGGCTGTCCTTAGGGAACTAACATCTCTCAAGACCGAGGTAAAGAACGAAACGCTCCTCAGGGCTGCCCAGCTCCTTGATAAAAACCGTGAGAGGATAAAGGAGGAAAACAGCAGAGACATAGAGTATGCAAAGAGCATAGGCTTGAAGCCTGCGGTTATAGACAGGCTCGTTCTGAATGACAAGAGGATAGATGGCATGATAAAGGTCCTCAGGGATGTGGCGAGCCTCCCCGATCCCGTGGGTGAGGTAATCAAGATGTGGAACCTCCCCAATGGTCTGAAGGTCGGGAGGATGAGAGTCCCCCTCGGGGTGATATTCATAGTTTATGAATCAAGACCGAACGTAACGATAGAGGCAGCATCGCTCTGCATGAAGTCCTCCAATGCGGTGGTTCTCAGGGGTGGCAAGGAGGCTGTAAACTCCAACAGGGTTCTCGTTGAAATACTCAGGGAAGCCTGCAGGGAGACCGGCTTTCCCGAATCCGCTATCCAGTTTATAGACAGGACCGAAAGGGAGATAGTCTGGGAGATACTGAAGATGGAAGGTAGGGTTGACGTTGCCATACCGAGGGGTGGTGAGAGCCTTATAAGGGCTGTCACGGAACACGCGAGAGTTCCCGTCATAAAACACTACAAAGGGGTTTGCAACATATACGTTGACGACAGGGCAGACCTTGAAAAAGCCTACGACATAGTCTATAACGCCAAGGTTCAGAGACCTTCGGTTTGCAATGCGGTTGAGAACCTTTTGATAAGCAGAAGGATACTCGGTGAGTTCTTCCCGAAGATGGCTTACTATTTAGGAAAGGCGGGTGTTGAGCTGAGGTGCGATGAGGAGAGCCTTGAGATAATAAAAAAGGACCCGAAGCTCTCCTTCGTAAAAGCTGTTCCCGCAACGGAGGATGATTACTACGAGGAGTTCCTTGACCTCATACTGGCGGTCAAGATTGTGGAGGATATTGACGAGGCGATAGCCTTTATAGAGAAGTACGGCTCCAAGCATTCCGACGCTATAGTCACCGAAGACTACAGCAGGGCTATGAAGTTCCTGAGGGAAGTGGATTCCGCAGCTGTCTATGTGAACGCCTCTACCCGCTTTACCGACGGGAACGAGTTCGGTCTTGGTGCGGAGATGGGTATATCAACGGACAAGATACACGCGAGGGGTCCCATGGCGCTTGAGGAGCTTACAATTCCAAAGTTTATAATCCTCGGTGAGGGGCAGGTCAGAGACAACTTCGGTGTTCCGGAAGATATTAAAGATTGATGCTTAGGAACGAGCTCCAGTTAAAGCTAAAGCTGAACCTGAACCTTCTGCTTAAAAACCAAGTGGAGGTACTGCTCTACTCCGTTCAGGAGCTTGAACAGCTCTTAAAGGAAGAGAAGGAGTCCAACCCCTTCATTGAGGATATATACGTATCGGACAGGGCTGTAAGGTTCTATGAAGAGAGCAGGTCCCCTGAGGCGGTTTACAAGGTTCATCCCCTTGAGCTTCTCCAGAAAAATTTGAGGGCTGAGCTTGAAGGAATTGATCTCAGGATAGCCCTTGAGCTTATATCGGACGTTGATGGGAGGGGCTTCTACAGGGGAGATACAGCAGAGGTGGCTCAGAAGTTCGGGGTATCGGAAGACTATGTTGAGGACCTCAGAGAGTTCGTCATGGGTCTTGAGCCCCTCGGCGTGTGTTCAAGGGACTTTCAGGAGTTTGCAAGGCTCCAGATAAGGGAGCTTTATCCCGAAGAGGAGGCTCAGCTTTCAAAGGAGCTTGAGAAAGCCCTTAAGGGAGAGAAGATATCCGAAGAAAGCAGGAGGAAGCTTGCACACCTGAAAAGCTCTCCGATAGAGGAGGGGTCGCCTCCACTCAAGGTGGCAAAGGTTGATGCGATTATTGAGCTTGATGACGGAGAGCTGGTGGGTTATCTTTACGAAGACCTGATCGATATAAGGCCCAACACCACCTACCTTCAGATGCTCAAGAGAGTCAAGGGCGAGGCTAAAGAGTTTTTGAGGGATTATGTGGAGCGATATGAGAACTTTCGCAAGATACTCTCGGTGAGGAGGGAAAACCTCAGGAGGATAATAGATGAGGTCATAGAGGTTCAGGGTCAGTTTCTCAGGGGCGAAGGGAACCTTAAAGCTCTGATGGTAAAGGATGTGGCTGCAAAGCTCGGTATAAGCGAGTCCACGGTGAGCAGGCTGATAAACTCCAAGTACGTTAAGACACCTCAGGGGACATACCCCCTCAGATTCTTCTTCGTAAGAGAGACAGCGGGAGGCATCTCTCAAGAGGAGCTCATGAAAGAGATAAGAGAGCTTATAAACGGCGAAGATAAGAGAAAGCCCCTGAGCGACGATGAGATAGCAAAGATTCTGCGCAGTAAAGGGTACAAGGTGGCGAGGAGGACTGTGGCAAAGTACAGAGAGATGCTCGGAATACCCTCCTCAAGGGAAAGGAAGGAAAGATGAAGCTGAAGGAAGTTCAGAGTCTTATAGAGAGAGAAGGACTTGATGCCTTCATGTTCTCATCTCAGGCGAACGTTTTTTATCTTTCGGGCTTCCGCTCCACTCATGCCTATGCGATAGTTACTCCAAGCTCAAAATACCTTCTGACCGACGGCAGGTATTACAATAGGGCAAAGGAAGAGCTGAAGGACTGGGAGGTCGTTCTTATAAAGGGCAGGGCTATAAGGTTTCTGAAGAGGTTCCTGAGGGAAAAAGGTCTAAGAAGGGTTGGCCACGAGAGCGACAGGGTTAGCTGTGATTTTAGAAGGGCTCTCAGGAGCACTAAGATAAAGTGGGTGGGCTATTCCAATTTCCTGAAGG
>JALSTO010000055.1 GCA_026983685.1 Aquificaceae bacterium
CATCCTCTCGGTCTTTACTTTGTCAGGTATCTGTCCTTCCATATCGTAGGCTGGTGTTCCAGGTCTTGGGGAGAACTTGAAGGAGAAGACCTGCTCAAACTCAACTCTTCTCAAAACATCAAGGGTATGTTCAAAGTCCTCTTCGGTCTCCGTGGGAAAACCGACTATCACATCCGTTGAGAGGGCTATCCCTGGAATCCTCTCTTTGAGTCTCTCTATCCTCTCAAGGTAAAAGTCCTTCGTGTACTTCCTGTCCATGAGAGAGAGTATCCTGTCCGATCCCGCCTGAAAGGGAAGGTGGAGGGCATTGCATACCTGCGGAATCTCAGCCATAGCCTCTACGATGTCGTCGGTCAGGTCCATAGGATGCCCTGTAGTGAAGCGGATCCTCTCAACTCCATCAACTTCAGCCACTCTGTAGAGTAGTTCCGAAAAGGGGAGGGGCTCTTCTAAGTCCTTACCCCAGGCTGTCACGTTCTGACCGAGGAGGTGGATCTCCCTCACACCCTCTTCTGTTAGCCTTCTGACCTCCTCAAGGATGCTGCCGATAGACCTTGAGCGCTCCCTTCCCCTTGTTCTCGGCACCACACAGTAGGTGCAGTTCTTATCACAGCCTTTTATAACCGTAACGTAGGCGCAGTATGGGTTGTCCCTCTCGGTGGGAAAGTCCCAGACCTTGTCCTCATCTTCGGGAGGTGAATCAAGTATAGCAACAGCCTTGTATCCAGCCTGAGCCTGATTTATGAGCTCAGGTAGCTGGTGCATGTTGAAGGAGGAGAACATTATGTCTATAGCGGGCGCCTTATGAACGAGCTCCCACCCCGCTCTCTGGGCAAGACAGCCCGAGACTGCTATCAGGGCGTTTGGATTCTTTTCCTTTATCTTCTTATACTCTCCTATGTGGGAGAGTACCTTCTGGTCCGGCTTCTCCCTAATGGTGCAGGTGTTCAGAAGTATGAGGTCAGCCTCTTCCCAGTGGTCTGTGGGTTCGTATCCGAGGGTCTTCAGAATTCCCCTTATCCTCTCGGAGTCGTTGAAATTCATCTGACAACCGAAGGTCTTTATGAAGTACTTTTTGCCCATAGTATATAATTTTGTGGCTCACCAAGAACTTAGGCAAGTTTTCTTTTTTAGGGTGTTAAAATATCTCCCGTTCGGGAGATGAGACCCATAAACCGTAAGAAGAGCAAGGTGTTTTCCTTCCTGATAGGGCTCATCTACGGCTATCGCACCGCGGACATGGAGCTGAAGGTGTTCCCTCTCTCGGAGTTTGACCCCTCCATGCACGAGGGCTTTGAGCTCTACTTTCTTGACAAAAAAAGCGACCGAGTAAGCAAGAACGAACCCATAGATAGCCCTACCCACATAGTAGCCCTTTTTGAGGACTTTGAAGCAAAGAAGGTGAGACTCTATATTTATAAGTCATGATTCACAAAGAGCTCTCCGAAGAAACCAAAAAGGACCTAAGGGATTACTTTGAGAACAGGGACTACATGGTTATAGCCGTCCCTAAGAGGGAGCCAGCCCGCCTCTACGTTGTCAGGGCTACCAAGACTGTTGAGACCGCAAGGCGGATACATGACCTCTCTCCAGGTGCTACCGTAGCTCTGGGAAGGGCTCTCGTAGGTGCACTGCTTCTTACATCCCTTGTGAAGCATGCAACAGACCAGAAGGTTCTCCTCAAGATTGAAGGGAACGGTCCGGTGGGGACTATAGTCGCGGAAGCGGATGGGAAGGGAAGGGTGCGAGGTTTTGTTGAAAATCCTCATGTTGATACCCTGAAGAAGGAGGTTGGAGGCAGGAGGAAGTTTGATGTTGCGGGTATAGTTGGGAGAGAGGGGACTCTCACTGTGGTTAAGGAGCTCAGGATGGGAACACCTTACACGAGCATAGTTCCCCTCGTATCGGGTGAGATAGCGGAGGACCTTGCCTACTACTTTTCCCAGTCGGAGCAGATACCTTCTGCGGTCGGGATAGGGGTTCTCATCGCAGAGGACGGAAGTGTGAAGCAGGCGGGAGGTTTCCTCGTCCAGACTCTCGGGGGGATAAGCGACAGGGTTGTTGATATCCTTGAGCACAGGGTAAAGAGCCTCCCCCCTGTAACGGAGCTCATGGAGGAAGGGAAGAGACCCGAAGATATAGCGGTGATGATACTCGGAGGGCTTGAACCCCAGCTCATAGGTCTGAAAGAGGTTGAGTACTACTGCCCCTGTGATGAAGAGGTGGCAAGGTCAAGCCTACTACTTCTTACCGAGGATGAGCTTGAGGACCTTCTTTCTGAGGGACCAGCTGAGGTAGTCTGTAAGTTCTGCGGGAGGGTTTACAGGTTCAGCAGGGAGGACATAAGAAAGAAATGAGTTGAAAGAGGGAGACTTCCAGGCTATATTAATGAACAGCCATTCAGAGGAGGCGGGTATGTGCCTGGCTATCCCTTCAAAGGTCGTTGAGCTCCATGGAGATGGAACCGCCACCGTTGACACCATGGGTGTCAGGAGGAAGGTCTCCCTTGACCTTATGCCCGAGGAGGTCAGGGTTGGGGATTACGTCCTCATACACGTTGGTTTCGCTATCCAGAAGCTGAACGAGGAAGAAGCTCTAAAGAGCCTTGAACTCTTTGAGGAGATAGTCAAAGAGCTTGAAGAGGAGATGGGTTAGATAGGTGGTTTAGATAATTCCATTGTTGTATGAGTGCTATAATGCTTTGTCCAATAATGAAATATACGGCAGAATATAACCCATGAAGAAGGACTGGAAAGAATACAACAACCAGCTGGTCAAGAGAGGAGAACTCCTCATTAGTCCAGAAGTCTTAGGCTTTGAAGAAAAGCACAAGCAAGAGAAGAAGAGAGGCAGACCATACACCTATCCTGAGACCCTCATACGCATGCTACTTTTTATCAAGTTCGCTCTCGGAATCCCCTACAGACAGACCCAGGGACTTGCCCACAGACTCCTGTCTTTGCTCGGAATCAAAGTCCCCAACTTCAGAACACTGCATTACAGGTTTTCAAAGATGGATGTAAACCTGCAAGACTTCCCTGAGCCACAGGAATTGCCAGATGACTTCGTCCTTATCCTTGACCGGGGCCGGCTTGAAGGTAACCAACAGAGGAGAATGGCTCAGAAAGAAGTATGGGAAGAAGTCAAGGAAAGGATGGATAAAGCTTCACATAGCCTTTGACCTTAAAAGCAAGAGGGTGATAGAGCTTGAGGTAACGGATGAGAAAACACAAGACTGTCAGAAGGCAAAGAAGCTCGTGGAGGGTGCCAAGAAGAAGGCTAAGGGTAAGAGGATAAAGAAGGTTATAGCGGATAAGGGGTATGATACTCATGAGTTTTTCAGGTATTTGGGTTAGGAGGGTATAGAGCCAGCGATACTTGTGAGGAAGGGAGCGAGGATAAGAGGCAACCCTCCGAGGGATGCTGTGGTGAGAGCTGCAAGGAGGGGGAAGAAGAGATGGAAGGAGTATATGGAGTATGGAAAGAGGTGGCTTGTAGAGAGCTTTTTCTCAGTATTTAAGCGATGGTTTGGTGAGTATGTGTCAAGTGTGAGGTTTGAGAACATAAAGAGGGAAATAGTGTTTAAGGTAGCAATAGTAAATATGTTCCTGATGGGTTATGGGTCATGAGGTTAGGAGGGAAGTTCAGGAAGGTCAGGTGGGGGATATGTGGCTGTGGGGATGGCAGTAGACTTTATTGGACAGAGCACAATCTTTTGGAGATGCGCTTGTTGTCCCACTCGCTTTCTTTCGATGTCTTCTGGATTTTTCCAACAGGCTCATATATACATATATAATTGACACAACGAATTTACTGAATTAAGATAATCCACAGGTGCAAAACGTTATAGTAGTAACAGCTTGTGGTAAGACAAAGAGAAATACTGCCTTTCCTGCGTGGAAACTCTACAAATCCCCCCGAATTAGATTTCTCAAAAAAAAGGCTGACATTCTAGGTGTTGATCTTTATATTCTTAGTGCAAAGTATGGTTTGGTTCACTCTGAAGAAATAATCGAACCCTATGAAGCTGTAATGACTAAGGAAACCTGTACAGAACTTATACTTAGTATACTTAATAAACTTGAAAACATAAAGCCTTCAAAGGTAATATATTATAAAGGAGGCGCAAGAAAAGAATATTTTGAATGTATATATAGGGCATGCACTATGCTTAATATAAAATTGTTATGCTT
>JALSTO010000056.1 GCA_026983685.1 Aquificaceae bacterium
GAGGGAGAGTGTAAGGAGAAAGGTTTTTGAGCGCATCTCCTCTCTGACCGATAAGGAGCTTGAGGTTCATATAAACACAGCAGATAACCCCGAGGGTGGTTCTGTTTACATCACGGTTACCGGAACCTCCGCAGAGCAGGGAGACGATGGACAGGTTGGGAGAGGGAACAGGGTCAATGGACTCATAACCCCTTACAGACCCATGAGCCTTGAGGCTGCTGCGGGGAAGAACCCAGTCTCCCACATAGGGAAGATATACAACGTTGTTGCCAACATAATTGCGGACAGGGTTGTGAGAGAGATTGAGGAGGTTGAGGAGGCATACTGCTACATAGTCTCTCAGATAGGAAAACCTATAAACGAGCCTCAGGTGTGCGATGTTAAGATAAGGACCTCAAGAGACATCAGTGGTATAGAGGATAGAGTCGCAAGCATAGCTCAGGAAGAGCTTCAGGAGATGCCCTTTACGTGGAAGAGGTTTCTCAGTAAAGAGTTCTCCGTAGCTTGAGACTCCTCTCTTGAGCTTGACAGTAAAAGGATAACGCTGTTATATTTTTGACTACCTTTTTGGAGGAAGAGATGGGAGAGTACGGGGCTCTTTTTGTCTTTGCGCTCATAGCGGTGGTTGTGGGCTTGGTCTTCGCGCTCATGAACGACATAATGGGAACGAGAAAGAAGGACCCCCTTGAGGACTACCCCTACGAGTGCGGAGTCCCCCTCTATGACCCCGAGGCGAGGGGGACTTTTAAGCAGGGTTACTACCTTTTAGGGCTCTTGCTCATACTCTTTGACATAGAAGCTGCCTATCTTTTTCCTTGGGCTGTGGTGTTCAGAGAGATAGGTCTTTACGGCTTGGTAGAGGCTGCGCTTTTTATATTCATACTCACCCTTGGCTTCCTTTACGCTTGGGCTAAGGGTGCTCTCAGGTGGCAAACCTGAAGGAGGTAAAGTCATGGCTGCCATAAACTCTAACGGCTTTGTAACTACAACGGTGGACGAGCTCCTCAGATGGGGCAGGCGTAACGCTCTCTGGCCTGTTACCATCGGGCTCGCCTGCTGTGCTATAGAGATGATGCACACCGCTGCATCAAGGTTTGACCTTGACCGTCTCGGCGTTATCTTCAGGGCATCACCCAGACAGGCGGATGTGCTGATAGTTGCGGGAACCGTCGTGAACAAGGTTGCCCCCATGCTCAAGCTCATCTGGGACCAGATGCCAGACCCCAAGTGGTGCATATCAATGGGTGGGTGTGCCTCCGCAGGTGGACCCTTCCCCACCTACTCAACCCTTCAGGGTATAGACAGGATAATACCCGTTGACGTTTACGTTCCCGGATGCCCTCCTACACCTCAGGGGCTGATATACGGGATACTCCAGCTCCAGAAGAAGATAAAGGAGCAAGGCGTAAGGAAGTACGACAGAGCCTTTGAACAGTTCAGGAAGGATGTGGAGAAGGAAGGACTCTTTGTACCTCAGGAGATGACCGTTTAAGGAGTAAAGGATGCCCTGGATAAACAGAGCCACTACGGAAAGGATAAAGCAGGAGTTCAAGGAAGATGTTAAGGTCACCTTCGGTGAGAACGCGGTAAGCCTTGAGGTGGCAAATCTCAAGCTAAAAGACCTCCTCAGATACCTTAAGGAGAGGGAGAGGTTCCTTCACTTCGTTGATATGACCTGTATAGACTTCCCCGAAGATAGTCGCAGGTTTCAAGGGGTTTACATCCTCTACAATCCCGATGAGAATGAGAGAGTGATAGTAAAGGGTTGGGCGAGCGATGGTAAGCTCCCGACTGTATCCGACCTCTGGCCTGGTGCCAAATGGGCTGAGAGGGAAGCCTACGATATGTTCGGTGTTGAGTTCGTTGGTCACGACAACCTCAGAAGGATGTTCATGTGGGAGGGCTACGAGCACTTTCCTCTCAGGAAGGACTTTCCCTTGGAAGGGATACCCGAGGAGGAGCTACCCTCCCTCACGGAGGTTATGCACGGCAGGACGGACCCTCCCTCTCACGACTACGAGGTTCTTCACACAAAGGTACCGACCCTTGAGGACCTTGAGAGGACGGAGAAGGCGAGACTTAAGAAGAAGGCTCAGCTGGTTCTGAACTGGGGACCTCTGCACCCCGGAACCCACGGAACAATTTGGTTTCTCTTTGACCTTGAGGGTGAGTTCGTAGAGCAGAGCGATGTAATACTGGGACAGCTCCACAGGGGAATGGAGAAGCTCGCGGAGAACCTTTACTACTTTCAGTTCCTTCCCTATACGGATAGGATGGATTACATATCCGCCATATGTAATGAGCTCTCCTACGTTACCGCCGTAGAGAAGCTTCTGAAGATAGAAGTCCCCGAGAAGGCTAAGTACATAAGAACTATGTTTGCAGAACTTCAGAGGATAAACTCCCATCTCCTCTGGCTCGGCACCGGAGCATTAGACTTGGGTGCGCTCACGGTCTTCCTTTACTGCTTCAGAGAGCGTGAAAAGATAATGGACATAATAGAGGGAAACGCTGGCTACAGGCTCACCACAGCGTTCCTCAGGATCGGAGGGGTTCACTACGACCTTGCTGAGGGAACCCTTGATGTAGTGAAGGCTTTTATCAAAGACTTTCCCCAGAAGCTCAAAGAATATCACATGCTCCTTACCCGCAACAGGATATGGCTAAGGAGAACCAAGGAAGTTGGAATCATAACGAGAGAAGATGTTTACGCCTATGGGCTCTCAGGTCCTGTTGCAAGGGGGTCTGGAGTTCCCTACGACCTGAGGAAGCTTGAACCCTACGCAGCCTACGACGAAGTTGAGTTTGACATCCCCGTGGGAGAGGTAGGGGACGTTTACGACAGGTATCTGGTCAGGATGGAGGAGATGGCTCAGAGCGTAAGGATAATTGAGCAGTGTGTTAAGAAGCTGGAGAACATGCCAAAGGACGCTCCCTATATAAACAAGGAGCACCCGGCAGTTATACCTCCCAAAGAAGATGTATTCATGGCGCTTGAAGACATGGTTCAGTCCTTCAGGGTAGTTGTCCACGGGGAGAACGCTCCTGAAGGAGAGGTTTACTCCTCCGCGGAGAACCCGAGGGGTGAGCTCGGCTTTTACATACTTTCAAGGGGTGGTAGCAAACCTTACAGGCTCAGGATAAGGTCCGGAGCCCTTTACAACCTTTCCATATTCCCGAAGCTCATCAAGGGTAGAACCATAGCGGACGCGATAGCCTTGCTCGGTAGCCTTGACCCGGTTGTGGGGGAGACGGACCGATGACCAGGCTGTATGTTATCATCGGAGGCTGTCATGGGTGAGCTTGTGGTCTCTTTAGTCATAACGCTCGTGAAGATAGGTGTCCTTTTGGGGGTGGCTTTAGGTGTTGGAGCCTACCTTACTTGGTTTGAGCGCAAGCTCGCCGGACATATACAGGCTCGTCTTGGACCAACGGTCGTGGGACCCTTCGGACTTCTACAGCCCTTGGCTGATGGTCTGAAGCTCATGACAAAGGAGTCAATAATACCCAAGGGCGCGGACGTTCCAGTTTACTACCTTGCAATAATGATGGCTGTTGCTCCCGCCATACTGCTCTTCTCCGTAATACCCTTCGGTCCTGAGTTTGAGCTCTTCGGCTATCAGATAAAGCCCATAGTCTCGGATGTCAACATAGCCCTCCTCGTTGTCTTTGCGATGGGTTCTTTGGCTGTTTACGGAACTATATTCTCGGGCTGGGCTTCTAACTCAAAGTATGCCTTCATAGGTTCTTTGAGGAAGGCTGCGGTAATAATAGCCTACGAGGTCGTCCTCGGCTTCGCTGTCTTGGGTGTAGTTCTGCTCTCTGGAACGCTGAGCACCGTGGGCATAGTTGAGGCTCAGATAGAGAGGGGTGTCTGGTTTATCTTTTACCAGCCGGTGGCTTTTATCCTGTACCTCTTCTGCATGCTTGCGGAGTCGGGAAGGGTTCCTTTTGATATACAGGAGGCGGAAGCTGAGCTCGTCACGGGTTACAACGTTGAGTATGGAGGTATGAGGTTCGGAGCCCTTCCCCTCGCGGAGTGGTACCTGAACACTATGGCTCTCTCAGCGATAGCGGTCGTTCTTTTCTTCGGCGGGTGGTCGGGTCCCAACATACTCGGTCCCTTCTCCCCATACTTCTGGTTCCTTGCAAAGATGTTCGGTCTG
>JALSTO010000057.1 GCA_026983685.1 Aquificaceae bacterium
CTCGCTGGAAACCTCCTGCTTCTCTTTGTTGGCTGGCATCTGATAGGCGTGCTTCTTTTCTTTCTCCTCTCTCATAACCTCAGGAGCGGAGATTCCGCCCGTTATGCCCTCTGGACCTTCCTCGTTCACAGGCTCGGGGACCTGCCCCTTCTGTTTGCAGTGGTCCTCCTTTACAGGAAGTTTGGGACCTTTGACATAGCAACCCTCAGCGAATTACTCCTGCATGCTGATCAGAGCTATGAGATTGAGCTGATAGGCGTACTCATAGTCCTCAGCGCCTTTGCCAAGTCAGCCCAGTTTCCCCTCCACATCTGGCTCCCGTATACCATGGGAGGTCCCACCCCAGTTTCAGCCTTAATGCATGCAGGCATAGTCAACGCAGGCGGCTTTCTGATAAACAGGTTTGCTCCTGTATTCTACAGTGCGGAGATGGGACTTCATCTCGCCTTTTGGGTGGGTCTGATAACCGCCCTTCTTGGCTCAACGCTTATGCTCATGCAGTCGGATATAAAGAAGGCTCTCGGCTACTCCACGGTGGGGCAGATGGGATACATGATAATGGAGTGCGGTCTGGGAGCCTTTGCCCTCGCCATATACCACCTCATAGCCCACGGTGTTTTCAAGGCTACCCTCTTCATGGGTTCGGGTGGAGTGATTCACGAAGCGAGAAAGGACCCAAACATACCTGAGGATGAGGTTTACAGGTTCTTCGTTGAGAGGGAACTGCCCCCTACGAGGCTTCCTTGGGTGGTGTTTTCGCTGATAACGGTATCCGTGCCTCTCGTTATAGTCCTTCTTGCTCACCTCGCTGTAGGGGTTGACCTTTTCAGGTATCAAGGAGCCCTGATACTTTTGTTTTTCGGATGGATAACCGGAGCCCAGACCATATTCAGCATATACAGGATGGGTGCCTACAACATATACAGGGTTCTCCTCATGGTTATTCTCTCTTTTAGCGTCGTGGTCTTCGGCTACGTCATTATAGGGCACTCCTTTGAGAAGTTCCTCTATCCTGATAGCTCCCTCGTTGAGAAGATATATGAGAATGCCAACATAAACCCTGCCATCTTTGAGACTCAGGTTCTCCTCCTTACCGCCGTAGTTGTCCTCGGCTGGTTCTTCGTTTACTATGCGAGCCAGAACAGGGACATCGTAGCTCCGAGGTTCAGAGGTTTCTATCTCTCTCTCTACACCCATCTCTCAAGGGAGCTCTACCTGACAGACCTCTACCAGAGACTCGCAGAGCTTATCATCGCCTTTTCAAGGAACGCCAGCAGGAGGCTGAGATGGCTCTGAACGATGCCCTTATTTATACACTGCTCGCCTTATTTTTCCCCATCTTTCCCCTCAGTATGGTCGTGAGCTATCTGCTTCAGAAGTATTACAGGATAAAGTCCCTTATCTTTGTCCTCTTTCCCTCCACTGGACTCCTCCTATACTCCATATCTAACGCACCCTCTTTCCCTAAACCCTTTCTCTGGTTGGGGCTTCTCTCCTCACTGTTTTACGCCCTTCGCTCCCTCTACCCAGGCTCCCTTTCAAGGTGGTCTGTTTACCACTTCCTCTCCCTCATTCCCCTTCTCTGGCTCTTTCTTCTGAGGGCTGAGGTAAACATCCTCTTGGTTGCTTCCCTTTCCCTTCCCTTCCTGATACTCAGTATCCTTGACCGCTTTCTGATTGACAGGTTCGGCTCTTCCCACCTTAAGCTCCTCACGGGTCTTGGATGGACTTCTCCGAGACTCTCCCTCCTCATTGCCCTTTCCCTTCTTCTCTCCGCCGGGATGCCCATGGGTACCGTTTTCTTTTACTTCCTGACATCCTCTTTCCTGTCCGGCTTCTGGGAGCTGATGGTCCTGTCCTTTCTGTGGTTCCTCTGGGGCTGGAGTGCCATGAGGCTCCTCTCCTCACTCCTTTGGGGAGATAGGAACGGCAACCTGCTCTACGAGGACCTTGATGCAAAGAGCTTTTACTTCGTGCTCAGCCTGACACTGATAACGGGCGCTCTGGGTGTTATCTTTCTGGAGGTTATGCTGTGAGGCTTGATGAGGGGAAGAGGCTGTTCATAAGAAGCCTTGTAAACGTTGCTTCAGAGGTCATCCCCTACTTCTGGCCCATGCGCAACTTTATCCACCACAATCCCCTCTACGGGCTTGAACACATGCCCTTCAGAGAGGCCGTTGAGAAGGGAGAGAAACTCTTTCACGCAAAGGGGTTCCTCAGCAGAGAAACCTATCAGAGTCTCTTCCAGAAGGGTGAGATCGGGGAGGAGCACCTTAGGAGTTCTCTGAGGGAGTTTTTGAAGGATAAAAGTCTTGAAGGTGTTGAACTGGAGGAGCTCCTCTTCAAGCTGATGACGGAAGGTTCTGGCTTGAGACCCTGCGGTAACCTCTACCTGAGCTGTTGCCCTGAGGAGGTCAGGAGGCTTTCTGGGAGGATACCCTGGGATGAGGATGCCCTCTCCGAAGCTGAAAGACTGGCTGATAGGCTTGGCAGGGAGCTGACCCTCTACGATGGGCTTGACCACCTCTTTGGAACCGAGATAGGTAGAACCCTTGATGAACTCGTGATAAAGGTCTGTGCTGACTTCCTTGATGAGGGACAGGCTGTCTGGGGTATGCCTCTCAGAGACAGGGGGCTTTACAGCTCCTGGAGGCAGATAGCTCTGAGGAACAGGAGGTTCACCCTCAAAGGGTGTCGGGGGATTGAGGAGATCGTGAAGGAGTGCGAGGACCCGGAGTCCGCGGTGTACCTTACCCTTGAGCTCCTTGACATACCTGAGGAGCTTTGGGAGGACTACATAACCCTTGAACTTTCCAAGCTCCACGGATGGGCTGGCTTTATAAGATGGAGGTCAAGCACCAAAGATTACTACTGGCAGATGAAGCACCCTGCGGACCTTGTTGACTATCTTGCCATAAGGCTGATCCTTGGAACAGCCCTACTGAGGAGAGAGAGAAAAAGGCTTCTCCCGGAGATAAACTACCACTCCCTCAGGGAGTTCATCCTGAAAAATCCCGAAGAGGCTGTAATGAGGTACGAATTTTACACGGGCAGAGCACCTTCCCATCTATATGAGAGACTTGCAGACCTAATAGAGGAGGGGAGGCTTGAGGAATTGAGGGAGGAGTACTTTACCCAGAAGAGGAAGCTCTATACCCTAAACACAGCTTCCTACCTGCTAAGGCTCTGGGAGCTGACTGGCTTTGAAAAGAAGAGCCTTTTCTCTATGGATAGGGAAAGACTGAGCTCCCTGATTGAGCTACTTGAGGAGTTTGAGAAAGAGGAAGGCTACCTCTGGCTGAGGGCTCACGAACGAAGCCTTATAGATGAGATCGCAGGAAAGCTAAAGCCGCTGAAGGTGGAAAGGAAGAGACCTTTCGCTCAGGCTCTTTTCTGCATTGACGTGCGTTCGGAGAGGTTCAGGAGACATCTTGAGGAGATCGGAGAGTACGAGACCTACGGTATAGCCGGCTTCTTTGGAGTTCCCGTCAGCTTCATAGAGCTGGGTAAGGGTCACGAAACCCATCTGTGTCCCGTCCTGATAAAGCCAAAGAACGTCGTCCTTGAGCTCAGGAGAGAGCTCAAAAGGGAGAAGGAGAGCCTCAGGGAGGTCCTGGAAGAGATACTTCACGACCTGAAGTACAACATACTCACTCCTTACATAACCGTAGAGGCTATAGGTCTTCTCTTCGGCTTTGATATGGTGGGCAAGACCCTCTTTCCCCTCGGTTACTCCCGCTTCAGAGAGAAGCTCTCTGAGGAGAAGCCTCCGACCAAACTCATGGTGGATAAACCGAGCAGAGAGTACGCCCTTGAGGTTATCGGGCTTCTACAGAGGGAGCTGATAAGGAGGGCTCTGAGAGACAGGTTCGGGATGGGCAACCTTGACGAGGATACCCTTGAAATTATAAGGAAGCTCGCTCTTGAGGAGGAAACGTCCGCAAAAGTGGAGGAACTCCGCATATCGGAGGAGCTCCTGCAGGTTTTAAGACAGGAATACAGGATAGAGAAAGGCTATATGCGGATACAGATGGAGAAGCTCGCTAAGATAGGCTTCACCCTTGAGGAGCAGGTCTTCTTCGTTGAGAGGGCTCTGAAGTCAATAGGTCTCACAGACAACTTCGGTAAGCT
>JALSTO010000058.1 GCA_026983685.1 Aquificaceae bacterium
GTCAGGATGGGAGCCTTGGCTGTGAAGCCCGAACTCCCCCACATCCTTGGCTCTGATGTGAGCGGTGTTGTGGAGAAGGCTGGAAAGCTTGTCAGAAATGTTGAAGAAGGGGAGGAGGTTATCGTAGCCCCTGGACTATCTTGCGGTGTGTGTTACGAGTGCCAGTCAGGGAGGGACAACCACTGCAGGGAATACGATATACTTGGACTCAGGAGCAGGGGAGGTTACGCAGAGTACGTAAGCGTACCTGCAAGGAACGTTATAAGGAAGCCCAAGAACCTGAGCTTCGTTGAGTCCGCAAGCTATCCTTTGACCTTCCTCACCGTATGGAATGCCCTCGTCAAGAAGGGAGGGTTGAAACCCCATATGAAGGTTCTGATATGGGGTGGCTCTTCGGGAGTAGGTGTGGCTGGAATTCAGGTTGCGAAGATGTTCGGTGCTTTCGTGATAGCAACTGCGGGAAGTGAGGAGAAGGCAAAGAGGTGTAGAGAGCTGGGGGCGGATCTCGTGATAGATCATTACAGGGAAGACGTTGTAGGGAGGGTCAGGGAAGTATTCAGGGGGGGTGTTGATCTGGTCATGGACCACGTTGGAAGCGCCACCTTTAAGAAGAGCATAGAAGTTCTCAAAAGAGGTGGCAGGCTCGTCTTCTTCGGAACGACTACTGGAAGTGAAGCAGAGATAGACATAAGGTACATCTTCGTGAGGGAGATAGCCCTCCAAGGGGTTTACATGGGAAGCAGGGCGGACCTCTTTAAGATAAGTGAGCTATTTGAAAGAGGTTTACTAAAGCCCGTGGTTGACAGGGTCTTTGATCTGAGGGAAGCCCCTGAGGCTCACAGGTATCTTGAGGAATCAAGGCACTTCGGAAAGGTCGTCCTAAAGGTGGACTAAGATAGAGCCTTCTTTATGGCGGAGAGGGCTATGCTTATCCTGTTCTTCATCTTATCCTTTTCCTTCTCCTCGGAGAAGAAGGAGAGTATCTCCTCTTCAGTCGGAAGCATGCCTGTCTCCTTCAGCCTCTCACAGGCATAATCTGTCACAGCAAGGAGCTTTTTACACCGCTTGGTTGCGTTAAACTTGCAGTCAACAACCCTTCCCTCCTCTTCTCTCACATAGATGGTTACCCTGTGGACGCCTTCCGCATGGCTTCCGGACCTGCCCAGCACCTCGTCTTCGGTAAAGTTCTTCAGACCACCCTTTACATACTCGGAGACCTTCATGGAAATGGATTATACCAGCTTGAGCTCCATCAGAAGTGCGGTTTCTCCGTCGGAGTAGAATTTCGGTCTCTCACGGACTATCTCAAAACCCATGGACCTGTAGAGGTTTATGGCGGGCAGGTTTGACTTTCTGACGTCAAGCTGTAGGGTTGTAGCCTTTCCGCTGAGGAGGTTTATTATCTCGGAGAGGAGATACTTACCCAAACCCTTGTTTCTATAGCTCGGGTCTATGGCAAAGGTCATCAGAAAGGCTTCTTCCTTTATAAGCCAGAGGATACTGTATCCGACTACCCTTCCCTCCATCTCAAGGACGAATCTGAGAGAGTAAGGTAGCCTGAACTCCCTCTCAAGGGATTCCCTACTCCAGGCATCGGTAGTGAAAGACCTCCTGTTTATTTCGTAAACTACGGGTATGTCCTCCTCCTTCATCTCTCTGACGTGAAGCTCCATTGCCCAAAAATTATAATTAGGGTAAGGTGGTTTGGATTGTTCTCCTCCTGTTTTTGAGCTTGGGCTTTGCCTACCCGAAGGTTTTCATAGCCAAGTGGGATGGTCCGATAACACCCACTACTGCGGACTACATAGACAGAGCGCTGGGTAAGGCTGAGAATGAAGGGGGGGAGGTCTTTGTTCTTGAGCTGAACACCCCCGGGGGGCTCGCCGAATCCATGAGAAAGATAATCCAGAGGTTCCAGAGGAGCCCTCTGCCTGTTGTGGTTTACGTTTATCCGCCAGGTGGAAGAGCAGCTTCCGCAGGGGCGATAATAACCATAGCCGCGGATATAGCAGCGATGGCTCCGGGTACCAACATAGGCGCGGCACATCCGGTCCAGATAGGTGCACCGGGTCAGGGAAAGGGGAAGGAGGAAGAGAAGGATGTCATGAAGGAAAAGATACTACAGGATATGCTCGCCTTCGTCAGGAGCATAGCCAAGGAGAAGGGAAGGAACGTAAAGGTTGTGGAGAAGATGGTATCGGAAAGCCTGTCCCTCTCCGCGGAAGAGGCTCTTAAGGAAGGAGTGATAGATCTGATAGCGGTCAGCAGGGCGGAGCTCCTTGAAAGGATTGATGGAAGAAAGGTAAGAAAGTTCGGAAGGAGCGTAGAGGTAAGGACCAAGGGACTTGAGGTGGTTGTCGTAGAAGAGAGCTTCAAGGAGCAGTTTCTGAAGGTGATAACTAACCCGACGGTCGCCTATCTCCTTCTTATGCTCGGCTTTTACGGGATATTCTTTGAGCTCTACAATCCGGGAGCGGTGGTGCCGGGTGTTGTGGGTGCTATATGCCTCCTCCTCGGTCTCTACGGGCTTTCTCTGATATCAATGAACTGGCTTGCCCTCCTGCTCATACTCCTTGGGATACTCCTCTTTGTGCTGGAGTTGATAACGCCCACCTTCGGTGCCCTTGCCATTGGTGGGATAATATCCTTGGCTCTGGGCTCCCTCTTCCTGATAGGTCCCGACTCACCTTACGGGGAGATACCCAAGTCAGTTATAGGGACGGTGGTTCTTGCGAGCGCCCTTTTCTTCCTACTGGCCGGGAGGCTCGGCCTAAAAGCCCAGAAGAGGAAGAAGCTCACAGGTGCGGAGGGGATGATAGGGGAGGAGGGAGAGGCTATAACTGACTTCAAGAAGGGAAGGGGGAAGGTTCTCGTCCACGGAGAGATATGGGACGCGTTGAGCTCTGACGATATAAAGAAGGAGGAATTAATAAGGGTTGTTGGTATGAAGGGCTTAAAGCTCATCGTTGAGAGGATCTCTTCCGAGCCTCCTGAACAAAGACAAGAACCTTAGCGACAGCTTCATACAGGACGGGAGGTATCTCCTCAAAAACCTCAACCCTCAGGAGTGCCTCTATGAGGGGTCTGTCCTCAAGTATGGGCACGCCTTCCTTCCTCGCAAGCTCCACTATCCTCTCTGCAAGCTCACCGACTCCCTTGGCAACCACCACTGGGGCTTTATCCTTCCCCTCCATATACCTCAGCGCAACAGCCTTCTTCTTCTCCTTGCCCTCCATATCAAACCCTCAGGTTGAAACTTCCTCCCCCGCCGACCTCATCCACGAGCTCCTTGTCAAAGTCCTCCACCTCCTCCCGCAGAACTTCTATCTTTCTGACCTCAAGACCGAGCCCAGCGAGGTCTTCCTTCAGAGACTCAATCCCTTTTACAAGCTCCTTCTCCAGCTCTGGAATGTCCGTTTTGAAGATAAGGTCAATGAAATCTGGTTTTTCTTTCCTCGGAGCGCTGAGAACGAAGCCTAAGAAACCGCCGTCCATGTCAAGCTTGACAACTATCCTGAAGCTGTCTGTCAGGGAGAAAGCCATCAGAGCTCTTCTCTCCTGTGTACGGAAGGGGAGGACGAACCTCCTGAAGTCGTTTGCTACCATAAAAGCCTGAAGGTGGGTGAGCGCCTCAAGCCTGCTCAAGTTTTCCTTAACACCTTTGGGTATATCTCCAAGCCTTTCCTTCAGCTCTGTGAGCCTTTCAATATCTTCTCCGAGTTCCCTGAGCTTTCTTGAAAGCTCCTGAACGTCCTCCGTCCGGGTCTTTACACTGAGCAGGTTGTTTGCTCCACGCACAAGGTCCCTTACCAAGCCTGTAAGTCTGTCCTTTACATGGAGCACCCTCTCGGGACTCTCAAGCCTTATACCCACAAGCTCAAGCCTGCGGAGAAACTCATTCACCCTGCCCTCCTCAAGGCTCCTTAAGGACTCCCTGAGCACGTCTATCGTTTTAGGGTTGCTCTCTACACTGCGGAACACATCGCTGTTGAGGTGAGTCTCTATCCCCAGAGATCGCAGACCTGAGAGGAGGTTTTGAGCAAAGCTTCTGACCACCTCCCTGACCGTTGACCTTATAAGCTCAAGGCTCTGTTCTTTGGAAGATAGGAGGGAGTTGATAGAT